>DAHXOM010000315.1 GCA_027364825.1 bacterium
CACATGAGCGAAGTGTGGATGAGCGAGTAAGTGACCAAGGCGGCGGCGTGGAGGGGCAGGCGGGAAAGCAGATTGGCGCGGCGGATGGGGAAGCGGCGGGCGAAGCGGGCGAGGAAGGGAAACAGCAGGGCGGCCAACCAGCAGCCGGTCATGAGTTCGTTGATGAGGGGCTCGATCAGGGAGACGTGCTCGCGGTTGGAGACGCGCTCGAGATAGCGGTAGCCGACCATCAGAAGGCCGATGGCGGTGAAGTAACTGAAGATTGTCAGTCCGGATTGAAGCCGCCGCTTCACAACGATCAGTATAGACGCTGGCGTGGCGCGGGCGGCGGTGTGAGGTGGAGCGCCGGAGGCCGGCGCGGGTTTGGCATAATCAGGGCAGGAAGGGCTCGGGAGGCAACCACGCGTTTCGCGGACAGGCGCACGGCCTTGGAGAACCTGCTCCGGCGAGCGCGCCGGCGGCAGGCGCGGCATCTTGCGCTTGAAGCGGTGACGGATGCGGCGGCGGTGGTTTTGGCGGATTCGGCGGTGGCAGCAGCGGCGGCGGCGGTGCGTCCGGAGGATGGTGAAAGTGTTGAGAGTTGAGTGTTTAATAATTATAGGAGTATTGCAATATGCATGAAGAAACATTAGAGAGAATTTTACAGGTATTTAAACGGGTTCTTGGAACCAGGTTAACGAGCTTTATAATGTATGGCTCTTCTCATACCGGTGAGTTCCATGAAGGATATTCAAATATCAATACCATGGTGATCGTATCCAGTATTACCATGAGTGATATTGCAGCAATCGGCAGGGAATTAAAATGGTTTTTTTTGAAAGGTAATCCCTCTCCGCTCATTTTTACACAGGATGAACTGCATTCGTTCAAGGACGTATTCCCCATTGAAATGCTGGATATTATGGAGCATCATACGCTCGTGTACGGGAATGCAGATCCGCTCAAAGCTATTACCATAGATCCCAAAAACCTGAGGTTTCAATGTGAATCGGAATTGAAAGCAAAGTTGATAAGACTACGGCAGGCATTGTTTGTGAATGAATCTGAAAAGAAAGCGTCCCTACTGATGGTTAATTCGATATCAAGTTTTATCGCCATATTTAAAGGGGTGTTAAGGTTCAAAGGTAAAAATGCCCCGGCACATAAAAGGGATATACTCCATGAGATTGCACAGCTTGTTGAATTCGATCCGGCACCTTTTTTAAGACTTCTAGAGATAAGAGAAAAAAAAGAGAAATTAAAAAAAAGCGAATCTTTCAGGACGCTGGAGATGTACATTGAAGGTATTACGAAGGTCATAAATTTTATAGAGAAGGAGTAAGGGTATGAGTAAAAAATGGATAGCAGTGCTGATAACGCTCGGGATATTCTTTGTCGTAGCAATATCCGTAGTTGGAAGTGTTGTAAGCAGTTACAACAAGCTTGTCACCTTGAATGAGAATATTAATAATTCATGGGCACAGGTACAGAACGTCATGCAGAGGCGGGCGGATCTTATCCCGAACCTCGTCAATACGGTAAAGGGTTATGCAAAGCATGAAAAAGCAATATTCGAGCATGTGGCGGATGCAACAGCCAGACTCGGCGGTGCAACAACACCAAAGGATAAATTTGCAGCGAATGACCAACTCGATAGTGCTTTGAGCCGATTGCTTATGATTGTGCAAAATTACCCTAATCTTAAGGCGGATAAATCATTCAATCGTTTGATGGATGAGCTGGCAGGAACTGAGAACAGGATAGCTGTCGAAAGACGCAGATACAACGATGCCGTTATGGCATACAATGTCGCAGTGAAGAGCTTCCCGACCAACATTATAGCCGGTTTTCTCCATTATGAGCCAAAGGAAGTTTATTTCAAGGCAACAGAAAATGCACAGAAGGTGCCGCAGGTCAAGTTTTGATTTAGAAAGTTTTGATACTGGTAATGTAGTCATTCCGTGCCTGACACGGAATACAGTCTATAAAATTGTAGAAAGGCGATTCGTTGAATCGCCTTTCTTGTTTTTTACAACCACAACAGAAATCCTTGTAAAAAAATGCAGGGCAATGATACGTTTATTATAACATGGTAAATCATGACATACACAGAACAGATATAAAAACAGCCCTTTTCATGTTGCTATTTATAACATCGCTGTTTTATTTGCCGGCGACTGCACATGCAGACACCAACTATCTTCAGCAGGGAATACGGTACTATGAATACGGAGACTATGATAATTCCCTGAAGTCGCTCCAACAAATAAACACAATATCCGAGACCACAAAGACAAATACTCTCCTGCATCTTTATATGTCCCTTGATTATTATGCAAAGGGTATGAATGAGGATATGAATAAAGAATTAACAGCCCTTTATCAGACGGATCCCGGTTTTACACCCAATCCCATCATTGTGCCGCCATCCGTAATATCGGCTTATAATGAGATAAAACAGCATACCGTGCTTCCACTTTCTGTGAATATTCGGGAAAAGAGGCAAAATTACTGGTTGAGGGCTGTACCCTTCGGCGTAGGGCAGTTCTCTAAAGGTGAGGACACAAAAGGTACAATTTTGCTGATCGCAGAAGCAACGGAACTCGCAGTGAATATATCGACCTACTATATAAGAAAATCAAAGGAAAATCCCGATGGCAGCTACAATAATGTACCGTGGGCAAGGAATATGCAGAATGCCCAGATTACGGCTTTCTGGCTCCTGATCGGCACTGCATCTTACGGTATTATCGATGCATTCGTAGGGAGGTCACCGTAATGGCAGGGTTGATATTTAAAAACAATCCCCGTATCTTTACTCTTACAAAGAAGTTAACCACTGTAAGTGCATCTGTGGATGCAGACATCAGGCTTGCCGAAAAAAATGATTCGCTCTGTTACATAGAGAAAAATGATGATGGTTCCTATCATGTAGAAACGATAAAAGGGAAAGGCTTAACGGTAAATAATAAACTTGTAAAACATTGCAAGCTGTCATTCGGAGATCTCATAGAAACAAGCGAGGGGACAGCGGTATTTTTGGATAAGGATGAGTATGAACAAAAGATCGGAGAATTTAAACCAAATGAAGACATTGAATTACTCTTCGATAACAATGAGTTGAAAAGCATATCCAGAATAATTCTTAATATGTTGATGCACGAAACGTATGCAGAAAAGGGAATGGTACTCTTACTTGAAGATGGTGAGCCGTCTATTCTTGTCGGTGCTGAAAAGGATGGAATGGAGTTCCTGAGCGGGTTCAGTGAAACGATTATAAAGACGGTTTTACTGGAGAAGAAACCCCTCATATCCAATAATGTTTTAACAGATGAACGGTTCTCGCCATCAAAAAGCATTGTTGCGCTCAAGATAATGGCAACAATAGTCGTGCCGATCCTGAAGAGCAACAGTATTTATGGAGTGGTTTACTTGTGGAATTCCGATGCAGCCCATCCCTTTTCCAAGAGCACCATGGAAGTTACAAGGTTTTATACATGGATATTCTCTGTTCTGATTGAAAACGATAAATTGAAACAGGGTATGCAAACTACGATGAAACGGGTTCAGACACATCAGAAGCTTACAGTCTGGCATAATCTTATTTCGATCAATCCTGAAATGATTCACCTATTCGAACAGTGTGATAAGCTGGCACTTACGGAAAGTAATATTGTCTTCTATGGTGAACAAGGAACCGGAAAGAAATCTTTTATCAAAGCTCTCCATGAAATATCGAATCCCGGCGGATACCTGTATATGCTCAAAGTGAAGAATAAAACGACTGATGTCCTTTCGGATGAGCTCTCCCTGTTGTCCGGTATTGATTTACGGGAGAAAGAATCCGGTGGAAAGGTGTTTATCGTGGTAGACGGACTCGACTATTTGCCGGAAGAGTTGTATTCGGCCATGATAGGAATCTTCGATACGTTTTATGATGCAAGGTGGATGTTCCTTATGGAAAGGAATCCCGATGCAGAAGAAAGTCCATTGGATAAAAGGTTAAGGACAAGACTGGGAGAGATTATTGTACGGGTGCCGGCATTGAGAGAAAGGACCGAAGATATCGATCCTCTTGCTGCAAGGTTCCTTGATGAGTTCTGCGGTGTGTATTCGAAAGACATAAAAGGCTTTTCGGAAAAAGCCGAAAGGTTATTACAGAGTCACCGGTGGAATGGGAATGTTGCAGAGCTCAGGGACGTCATCAGGAAAGCTGTCATTGGCGAGGATTCGGATATGTTGGAATCCGGTTCTCTTGGATTGGAATCGTCCGATGCAGTGCTGTCGCCCCTTGGAAAAGCAAAAGAAGACTTCATGAAACGTTATATAAAGACGGCGCTGGAGATTACGAACGGTGACAAGATAAAAGCGGCGGAAATGCTGAGGGTGAGTCACAGAACTATCTATAAGTACCTCGAAGATTAAGATGGAAATCACGTCATCCTTCAAAATGAAAAAGCATATCGTTGTGATTGTCTCCGGCTCAATATTGCTGCTTTTCCTGGGAGCTGCCGGCTGCGGAGTACCGGACAACATCCATGGTAAAGCCAATGTAAACACTCCGCCGATCATTACAGATTACTATCCACAGAGCGCAAGTATCTCGGCGTATGATGGAGAATCCTTAAACTTCTGGATCAAAGCACAAGATCCTGATAATGATACTCTTGTGTATGACTGGCAATTAAATGGAAATGATGTTTCAAATGGAACATACTATAATTTCAATATTAGTATAACTCAGGGTACCAGACAGGTGCTTACGGTTACCGTAAGCGATCCTTCAGGATTGCAGGCAGTAAAACTCTGGTTGATCAATGTAACGGCTCCTTAAGGTAAAAAGGTAAATTTATGGAATATACACCGCATAACGCAGTACTGCTTGAACTGAACAAGCAAAAATTAAAAGCATATATAAACGATGTTGAATCAGCACGGCTTGTACAATCAAGCATACTCGATCCCGTCCTGTTTATAAAAGATGTGGAAAGATTTTTCCTCAAAGGCTTTACCGGAGTTATTCTGCTGGACCTTGCCGACGCTCAGAAGGTCGTTTATGTGAAAAACGGAGAAGTCGTATTCGCCCGATCCAGCGTGAACGACGAGAGGCTCGGTGAAACGCTCTGCAGGATGGGAAAATTAACCGTCGATGAGCTGAACAGGGCATCGAAGGAGATCACTCCAACCCGTAAACTCGGAAAGGTACTGGTGGAAAACGGACACATAACATCAAGGGACCTGTGGCTTGGAGTAAAACGTCAGATTTTTGAAATATGGGGCAGCTATATAATGCCCGCTGCAAACCAGAACTCCGGCTGGATCCATGTAATCAAGTCGGAGATCGATGATACGAATATTGTAAAGCCGAACAGCAATATGCTTGAAAGTCTTTTTGAATTTTTGAGAGAGAAAGCCGGTTCTATCAATATCAAGGTGGGAGCAGGGGATTTAATTCATTTGAATTATCTTACAAACTCAGTAGCATTCAACATGTTGGAGAGATCACTGATTAAACATTTTTTAAAAAACAACGAAGTGCCGGTCACGGTACTGGCGAATGAAATAAAGGCGGATGAAGCGTCTACCATAGCTGCATTGAAGCCTCTTGTTTACGCAGGCATTTTTGATATTATACGTCAACCGGCGAAAGCTGAAGATAAAACAGAAGCTATAAAGATCGAAGAATTGATTAATTTGACCAATACCATAATGACGAGTATTGCGGAAATAATGACTGCAAAGGCTTCAAATGTTGATTTTAAAGCCGTTGTAAAAGATTACGTAAAGTCTTCCGGCGGCCTCTTTAAGGACTGCACGATAAATGAGCAAGGGTGCTTCGATAAAAGTTCATTGATGGCGGTCTACAAAAAATCGCAATTGCTGTCACCATACGATGAAGCCGCCGTATTCATCAAAGAACTCATACAATTCGAACTCTTCGAAATGAAAAACTATCTCAAGAAAGATCAAACCGAGGAATTAGAGAAAATAATAGATGCCTTAGGGTAAAGTATGGCGAACAAGTTTAATTTGGAAAATTATGTAAAAATTATAAACGATACGGATTTTGCGGGTTTTCTCGAAAAGAAAACAGAATTCGATATCTCGGGAAATACAAAAATCGACGTGACAGGCTTTGGTAATACCTTTATCTTGATCCGGAAGAATACGGACAATAAGACGGATTACCCGGCCCGGCCCGTTTTTATGGGCAATCTTACCTATTTTAACATTGCAGATATCTTCTCTATGGTAAACATCCTGCAAAAGACCGGCATGCTGATCCTTAAATCGATCGACAAGGTAAAAAGCGTTTATTTTATGAAAGGGGAAATCGTTTTCGCATCGTCAAACCAGCCCGAGGACAGGCTGGGCTATGTCCTCTATAAAACGGGTAAGATTACGAAAGAGCAATGGGAGTCTGCGGAAAAGAAGATGTCGTCGGATACCCGCTTCGGTTCCGTTCTGCTCAAGAATGAGCTTATATCCCCGAAGAACTTATGGTGGGGAGTAAAATACCAGATAGAAGAAATCATCTACAGCATCTTCTCGATTACCGTCGGAGAGTTCTTCTTTTTAGAGGGAGCAATACCGGAGGAAGACCTTGTGCGGTTCTCGTTGAATACGCAGAATATGCTCATGGAAGGCTACCGGAGACTCGATGAATGGAAGCTTATCTCGCAAAAAATTCAATCCGATGAAACGAACATTAGGCTTTCATCGAATATGCCCAAAGTTGAACTTACACAGAATATGCAGGCAATGGTAACAATAATAAAGGGCGACATGCAGATATCGGAAATAATACGATCGAGCCAGCTCGGGAGGTTTAATACCTACAAGATATTATATACACTTTTAAATGCGGGTATTATCGAAATATCCGGCGCAAAGGAACAGGGTAAAAAGCCGGATGAAACAACGGTACAGCTTCTCGCTATTATAAAGAAATATAACAATAT
>DAHXOM010000317.1 GCA_027364825.1 bacterium
AATATATCATACATATAATTCCCCGGCGTCAGGTATGTCCTCAGGTAACTCAGCCATGATACGTTTGCCATACTTGTAATCGTAGCCGGGACCATCAAAAGAGAAGATGCAAAGATAGGAGGAATAACTCCCGATGTATTGACTTTCAAAGGAAGGAACGTCTCCTGCCCCCCATACATTCTCCTGCCGACAACACGCTGGGCGTATTGGACCGGTATTTTTCTCTGTCCGAGTTCTACGAATATTATAAAAGCAACGACAGCAACCATTAAGACAGCTATAAAGAGTAATACCAGTACATTCATCTCACCGCTTCTTACAAGCCTGAATGTATTGAATATTGCCGACGGCATCCTCGCTACAATACCGGCATATATGATCAGTGAAATTCCGTTGCCGATACCTCTTTCCGTTATTTCCTCACCAAGCCACATAAGCAATATCGTACCCGCCGTAAGGGTAACGGTACTGAGCAATCTAAAAGAGAAACCAGGATTTATAACAATTGAAATACCGCCCGGTGCGTGCATGCTCTCGAGTCCGTAACTTATTACGAACCCCTGAACAAGGCTTATAAGGACCGTTCCATATCTGGTATACTGTACGATCTTCTTTCTGCCGAGTTCTCCTTCTTTTTTGAGCTTCTCAAGGTAAGGGAACACCGCTGTGAGCAGGTCTATGATAATAGCGGCGGATATATACGGCATTATACCGAGAGTAACTATCGAGAAATGTTCAAATGCACCCCCGGTAAAAAGATTGAATAAGCCGAACAATGTACCGGAGTTTTGACTGAAGAATGCAGCAAGCGCATGTGCATTAACACCCGGTGTCGGTATTGCCACCCCTAACCTGTAAAGCGTAAGGATAAGAAGTGTTATAAGCAGCCTCTTACGAAGTTCGGGTATCTTGGGTATGTTTACGACATTATCTAACAACGGAAACTACCTCTACTTTACCGCCCGCAGATTCTATTTTTTGTTTTGCTCCCTTAGAAAATCGGTGTGCAGATATCATGAGTTTCTTATTCATATCCCCGTTACCCAGAACAACGACGGGTTTATTTCCTTTTATCATACCTTTTTCCACCATCTTTTCTATGGATACCTCTTCATTATCGGAAAATATGTTTAATGCTGTTATATTGATAACCTGATATTCGATACGATTGGTATTTACAAATCCGTATTTCGGCATACGTCTTTTTAACGGCATCTGCCCGCCCTCGAAATCGGGTTTCACTCCGCCTCCGGACCTTGCATTATGTCCCTTATGTCCCTTCCCCGCTGTTTTACCAAAGCCGGAACCTGTTCCTCTCCCGATCCTCTTTCTTTTTGTTGTCATACCCTCAGGTTTTTTTAATGTCGATAGATTCATACTCTCCTCATAAAATTTCTATTTATTAGTTACTGTACTGTCGCTCAAGGTAGGAAGTGCCTCATCCGGCAGTAAAACATCTTTTAACTCAGGCAGGTTGATAAGCGCATCCATAGTTGCTTTTAAAACGTTATGTGGATTATGGGAACCAAATATTTTTGCAACAACGTCCTTATATCCTGCTAGTTCGAGTACTGCCCTCACTGCACCCCCCGCTATAATACCGGCACCCGTTGGAGCAGGCTTCAAATAAACCATACCGGCGCCGAATTTACCGGTAACATGATACGGCAAGGTTCCTTTCTTTATCGGAACATTGATCAGATTTTTCCTTGCTTTTTCTATTCCTTTTCTTATAGAATCAGGTACTTCATTTGCCTTTCCAAGCCCATAACCTACAAGTCCTTTGTGATTGCCAACTACTACAAGAGTACTGAAGCTGAATCTTTTACCGCCTTTGACAACTTTAGCTACCCTGTTGATCTTTATTATGTTCTCTTTAAACTCTACATTGTCGTTTGAATCTACCAAGCTCACACCTCCTTAAAATATAAGACCTTTGCTGCGTGCTGTATCCGCGAAAAGTTTTACGTTGCCGTGATATCTATAACCGTTCCTGTCAAAAACAACGTTCTTGATACCCTTTTCGAGGGACTTCTCCGCTATTATTTCCCCGATTTTCTTTGCTGCATCTTTGTTCTTTTTGCTCTTCAGTTTACCGAAATATTCTTTATTTAACGTAGATAATGATAATATTGTATTTTGTTTCTCATCATCTATTAACTGCACATATATATTCTTGAGGCTTTTGAACATTACAAGTCTGGGTTTTGATTCTGTGCCGCTCACTTTACCCTTTAACCTTTGTTTCCTGAAAATTCTATTTTTGTTTTTACTTATTATTTTTTTCATAAAATCCCTTTTAATTGGTTACTTTCCACCGCCTGCAGCAGCGCCTCCTGTTGCTCCGGCAGCAGATTTACCAGGCTTCAGTTTCAATACCTCACCAGCGAATTTAATACCCTTACCTTTGTATGCATCCGGCGGCTTTATCGCCCTTATCTTTGCAGCATAGAGTCCAATCTTATCCTTATCTATACCTGTCAGTATAAGTTTTGTCTGCTTATCCTCTACTTTTGCACTGATATCGGATGGAAGAATCATCGTTACCGGCAGGGTAAATCCTACATTGAGAACAAGAGATTTGTCTTTAACATCTGCTTTGTACCCTACACCGACCAGTTCTAATTCCTTTTTAAATCCATCGGTTACGCCCTGCATCATATTGATAATAAGGGATGTATACATTCCATGGAGCATTCTGACAGTCTTTTCATCATTTTTCCTCGTTACTTTCAGACTATCAGCGGAAATAGTAACCTCTATTCCCTGCGGTACAGCTTTTTCAAGCGTGCCTTTTGGTCCCTGTATCTTTAGTACATTTGACTCCAGTTTGACAGTTACTTTTGGTGGAATCTTTAAAGGTTTTCTTGCTAACTTAGACATTCTGCCTCCTCACCATATTACACACAACATTTCGCCACCGATCTTCGCTTCCCTTGCATCTTTATTAGACATAACACCTTTAGGAGTCGACAATATTGTAATACCGTAATCGTTCTTTTCCTTCGTTATCTGTCTATACCCGCTGTATTTTCTCAAACTCGGCTTACTTACCCTCTTTATATCATGGATGTAAGGTTTGCCGTCCTTTCTATACAGCAACGTAATGGTAATTTTTGTTTTACCATCCTCTGTAATCTGATCGTAATTGGCAATAAATCTTTCCTGCTTCAATACCCTCAGAATATCATTGTTCATATTTGAGAACGGAACAAGTACTTCCCTCTTTTTTCTCATTTGTGCGTTCTTGATAGCAACTAACAAATCTGAAATTGAATCTGTTGTCTTCATATTTTCCCTACCAGCTTGCTTTTATGACACCGGGAATATCTCCCCGCAATGCCAGTTTTCTGAAACATATCCTGCACATATTGAACTTACCCATATATCCTCTTGATCTGCCGCATATGGGACACCTGTTATATGTCCTTACTTTAAACTTTTTAGGTTTACTGGTTTTTACAATTAAGGATTTCTTCGCCACTTGTTTTCCTCCAATCACTTATTAAACGGCAGCCCAAGCCACTCTAACATCGTTTTAGCTTCCTTGTCTGTCTTTGCTGTTGTAACAAACGTTATATTCATACCCTTTATCTTATCAATCTTATCGTAGCTTATTTCGGGGAACACTATCTGTTCGGTCAAACCCATGGTGTAGTTACCTCTTCCATCGAAACCTTTCGATGATATACCTTTAAAATCTCTCACCCTTGGAAGTGCTATGTTAGCGAGCCTGTCGACAAATTCATACATTATGTTGTTTCTCAAGGTTACCATAACGCC
>DAHXOM010000318.1 GCA_027364825.1 bacterium
GTAGTATGGAGGCAAAGATTATGTGGCTGCTAAAGTTTACATTTATATTGTTAGGCGTGGTTTACGAATTGCTGCATTATGTAGTAACAAATATCTACACGACTATAAATAAAAGAATATCAAATTATTTTTACCCCGTTAGAAAGCCCCACCATTTTCAGCCAGAGGACTGATTAGCCTTTAGCTGACTTTCTAACGGGGTTTACAAAGCAAATAAAGGACAGGCATAGCTTATCGGGTCATCCATGATTTGCTTTTTAAGGTTGCGATTGCATAAGGGAATATCCACTGCAGGGTGAATATAGAAAAATAGGAATACAGTACACCATAAACAAAATCGGAATTTTTCTCAGCACGTATGTAGTAAATCATGTAAACAAGCGAGATTACCCCTACCAGTGAAAGATATCTAAATATATTTGCCGGATACAACACGAGGTTTATGAAGAGGAATACCATTGCATAATACTGAAAAGGGTAGCGTAAATTAACAATTACAAAATTAATAAACGGCAGTAATCTGTGCTTCTTCCTGTACTTTTTAAGAATAAACGTTGACAGGATAATGGACTCTCTTATGTTGCTTCTTTCCCATCTCAGATACATCCCGGTAAGTTTGCTATAATTCGTTGGGACCTGCGTGCGGACAACCGCATTGTTTTGATAGGTCGTATAAAATCCTTTCCGCAGTATCATATTGGTAAGTGCCCTGTCCTCACCGTACGTGCATACTTCCCCAAGAAACATCTCCTGAATCCATTGCTCCATAACCTGCTTTACAACAGGTGCCCGGTAAGCCGAGAACGCACCGGGACAGCACAAAACAGCTCCATAGGTAGACTGACACGCCCTTGTAAAATCAAACGACAGTATAAAACTCACGCCAAGCATCTTCGGCACTATGCCTTCATGTTTGTTCAACACCTTAACATTGCCGGCCACGGCACCGATTTGCTTGTTTCTCAAAAAAGGTGCAACAATATGAGCAAGAGAACCCTTCTCTATTATAGAGTCGGAATCTATGGTTACGAATATATCTCCTTTTGCTTTTTTAAAGCCGTTGTAGAGTGCATGGCGTTTACCCATATTATGGGGCAGTTTTATTAAGGTGACATTATCCGGATACTTTGCTTTTGCTTTCTGCATGTAGAGGAATGTATCATCCTTTGATCCATCATCAACACAAATAACCTCTAATCTATTCCGTGGATAATCGGATTCCATTGCTGCCTTTATTGCCTTTTCCACAAGCATACCTTCATTATATGCGGGAATTATAACACTGACATCCGGGAGAAGATCTTTTTCGGCTAACGCGTGTGGTTTATACTCTAACCACAGGAACGTCCTGAAAAGCAGGTACAGGAGCGTTATTGCAGAATAGCTTATAGAAGCGTAGGTAAAAAAACTAAAAACCCTGCCGCGCCCTATGGTAATCTCCCAAATCCTTACAAATGAGCCGTAATAAACAGATGCAACGACAAATACCCCGACAATAGATACTATGCCCGCTTTAAACATAAGCTCCATGATCTTTGATACTTTTGAAGAATTCGATACTGCCATCTTCCAGTATTTTAAATTGAACCGGGAAGTTTTCTGCTCCTGAATACCCTGCCCCACATTCGATTCATCAGGTGAAGTTTGAATTCCTGTCGATTCTGTTTTTAAGTCTATACTTTTCACGTCGCGTAATTTATCGTAGGGTTTTTCTTTAAACATATCACAAACACCTAATATCCAGCCCCGTCAAAGTCAAGTTTTTAAGAAAGTATATATATG
>DAHXOM010000319.1 GCA_027364825.1 bacterium
TATATATAGATATGGTAATGTAATGTACTTGTGCTTTTTCTGTGCATTGTCCGTGGTGTCCGCATCATGCACGGCGAACACTTCGCCGCAGGGAGCACGGAATGCTGCTAATCCCCCGCCAAAAATCAAAATTGTGGCGCCGGTCTATACCGAGATAAAACAAGACGCTGTTGTATATACCGGCACTGCATTGTCTGCAGAGTACTTTGACCGTACGCACCCCGGTATCATAACAAAACCTACGATGAACGGTACCC
This sequence comes from bacterium, assembly GCA_027364825.1. Classification (GTDB taxonomy): domain Bacteria; phylum JAMCPX01; class JAMCPX01; order JAMCPX01; family JAMCPX01; genus JAJYLM01. The sequence goes on from DAHXOM010000319.1 coordinate 258, forward strand.
TGACCAACGGCGAAACATTCTCGGTATCATCAGACCTGGGGCACTACGATGAAAGCAGGCATGTTATAACGCTCAATGACAATATACATGCGTTATTGGATAACACTTATATGCTCACGTGCAGCGGCATAGACTATTTCATAGAAAAAAAGCTTATGATCTCTGAAGATACGATAACCGTAAACAGTAAAGATTTGCAACTGCAGGGAGATAAGGGTAGTATAGATCTTAAGACAAACATAATGACCATAAAGGGTAATATAAATGCAAAGATATACAATATGAGCCTGAAATGAAGAGCATGTTTTCATTCATACAAAATTATTCACCGGCATACCCCGGTAACAGGGGTGAAACACCGGATCATGGATTGCTCTTGGGCTCCGGTGAAACAACAATCCACTGCACTGCCGGTATTCTCTCTCTCCTTGTAATGGCCATGGCGGTATTTTTTAGCATCGCACCTGCAACCCATGCTGATTCGCTCATGAAAGCGATACAGGAACCCGGTAAACAGACAAAACCGATAGATATAACATCCAGCCAGCTCGAGGCAAACCTTAAATCCCATATAATCATATTTAAAGGCAACGTCGTTGCAAAGCAGGGGGATGTCGTACTGTACTGCAACACGCTCACATCGTATTATGATGCAAAAGACAAAAACATAACGAAGATTGTAGCCACCGGTGATGTTAAGATTACAAAAAAGGACATGATAGCAACCGGCAATGAAGCGATCTTTGATAATGTCCAAAAACTGCTGACGCTTACCGGCTCGCCGAGGATATGGCAGGCAAAAAATATAATAGAGGGAACAAAAATAATCTTTTATCTCGGTACGGACAGAATATTCGTCGAAGGGGCTAAATCACTCTATAATCCGCAAACAGAGGGCATATTGCATGGACAAACACCTTGAAACAGTAGGACTCATGAAGTTCTTCGGGAAGAAGAAGGTCGTATCGGATATCAGTATCTCGGTAAACAGCAGTGAAATTATCGGCCTGCTCGGTCCCAATGGCGCGGGTAAATCCACGACGTTCTATATGATCGTCGGGATCTATAAGCCGGATAAGGGAAAAATCATTTTAAACGATGAAGATATAACCAAAGATCAGATGTTCATAAGGGCAAGAAAAGGCATTACCTACCTTCCCCAGGAGCCTTCTATCTTCAGAAAACTGTCGGTGCAGGACAACATAAAGATCGTTTTTGAGTCCATGGACATACCGCAGGAAATTATCAATGAAAAAACCGAAGATATAATGAAAAGTATGAACAT
>DAHXOM010000324.1 GCA_027364825.1 bacterium
GATATAGATATACTGATAAAATATCCATTCAAAATAGTTCCCCTGACCGTTATGACGGAATTGGCCGGGATGCTAGTATATCTTATTTTCGGAAATGTCACCCATGTAATAGAAATAGGCGGGCTGCTTTCTGCACTGGGCGGTCTCGTATTTACGTCCCTGTTTGTATTGATCATAAGCATATTTTCACAGATATATGTATTCAAGATCGTAACAAACACATCCATCTCAAAAACCATAAGAAAGCTAAACATCATCGAATTAAAAAGCTTTTATATCCCGATAAAATACAAGCTCATCGGCGTCTATACTATCATATCTTTAGGTGCATTTATGATAATTGCATACGCTGTTATCAACAATGCCGACCGGTATATGAAAGAAAGCTTATACAGCGACACCATGAAATCAGCGGCGCGTATAGCCGATACGATTAACAATAATCCAAACGCCGACAGCATACTAAAGAACATGGCGGAGGAATTCAAGGGTAAATACAGGTTCTATCTCTATAACATGCACGACAAAGACATTAAAAACTATTCCACAGCAACATTAACCGGTATGATAATAAAGAGATTGGGTAAAGAAAATATGGTATCGGACATACAGAACGGACAGACATTATTTTCACTTCATCAACCGGTATCAATAGACAACAATACTTATCTTCTTGTCGTAGGGGTTTTAAACAGTACGTATAAAGCAATACTGTACGGTTTTTTTTCCACGATGTCCCTGGCGGGTATTTTTATACTCTTCATAGTGATTATCACAACATTTCTTATATCGAGCAACATAGCATCCCATGAAAAGAGCATTGCGGATTATTCTGCGGCACTTTCAGGAAAGAAATTATCAAGAACACCGGCATTGGTTTCGACCGACGAACTCGGGCTGATCGCTTTAAACCTGAGGACACTTATGAGAAACTTCAAGGAATCAAAAATCCGTACGAACGATAACGTATCCGCAATGAACAATTTAATAGGTTCAACATTTAAGAATATTTCCCAGGTCAAATCAACTATTACAGCCCAATCAAAATACACAGACGATTTGTTCGGCATAATAAATTCTATAAAAGATTTATCCCGCCAGATAACCGATCTGAGTGCACCTTTCAGTGAAAGGATAGGAAAGAACAGTGAAACCATTTCCCATGCACTTCGAACAAATAGGGAAATAAAATCTTATATAAATGCATCGTCTACTCGCATAACAAGGACATTAAAGCTGATCGAAAAAGATATAAACGAGTATGAGGACATAAAATACAGCGTCACCAAACTAAAACATATACTGGTTTCCATTGATTCCACCTCTGCATCTATCAATACAGATACGTCTGCGGATACCTTACTGCAGGAATTCACGGATTCTATAACCAATATAACGACGCTGAACGATCGAGGCATAGAATTTACAAAAGATATAGAAGTAATGCTGAACGAAACACAGAATATTGCAGAAGGGGTACTTTCCTTTCTTTCGACTTTTCTTTCGCATATTCAGCAGGCGGATGAGATGCTGGGCATAATAAACAATGTCGCGGAACGTACGAACTTATTATCCGTTAATGCCTTTATACTTGCTTCTTCACCTCAAACAGAAGGAAAGAACTTCAGAGTTGTTGCGGAAGAGATCAAGAGGCTTGCAGCAAGAGCAAGAACCGGCTCTAAAGATATTTCAGATTATATAACCAAAGTACGGCGGAACGTTGATGATACCTTCACGGGCATAAAAGAAATAAGCGGCTTGATTACAACCCTTGCACAATCCATGAATACGATCAATACCGTGAACGAAAGGACAGGAGCTCTGTCAAGATCAGTAATCGATATAACCGCAACTACAGCAAAAAACAATAAAGGAATAAAAACCACCGTACAGAGCACAGACAGGCCTTCCGGAAATCCCACCGTCATAAACAGCGTTAACAAACTTATAGACGACATATCAGCCGCTGTAGACAGCATGAAAGGTATCGGCAATATTTTCAGTGAAATAAAAGACATGCTCATAAATCTAACCGAAATTAATAATGCCCATGATACAACGTTAACATCCATCGGTAACGATCTTGAGAATATAAAAACATTTACAGGCTCCATAAACGACAGCCTTGCGATTGATATAAAGGAACAGGTAGCCTTTTCTTCCGACTCCGCAAAGGGGTTAATAGACCATATAAAAAATAATGAGCAGAATATTTCAGATCTCGATACCATCATCAACCAGCTCATCCAGGAGCTTGACCTTTTAAAGGAAAATATAAATTTATTCATAGTATAACACCATGCATATTTTCACATCAGAGGGTATCGTTATCCATAGATTAAAATATCTTGAATCCGACTTAATCGTAACAATTTTCTCAAAAACAGAAGGCAAGATAAAAGCAATCGTGAAAGGCGGAGTAAACAGCAGGAAAAGATTTCCCGGAGCTTTTGAAGTGGGAAATACGGGGGAATTTGGTTTTGTGGACAAGAATCCATACCAGCTTATGTATATAAACCACGCAAAGGTTGACAACTATCTAATCAATCTGAAAAAAGATTACGACAAGATCTTGATGTTGTTTTATATAGTTGGTATTACCGAAGCAATGCTCATTGAACACCAGAGTCACCCGGTGTTGTTCGACATCATTCAATATACGCTCCGCTGTCTTGAAACAGGCTGCGACATAAAATCCTCCGGCCAAAGCACCGCCGGTAATAATGAGGGGATTCTTGCATCAGGTACGGACCGGACCATGAATACATTTTTCAACCAGATAAGGCTGTTCTATGAACTCCACTTGTTAAAAGAAACCGGCTTACTCCCTGCCATAGAAAAATGCGAATCATGCGGAATGTTGTTTTACAATCACAGCGCAACTTTTATAATAAAAACAGGAAAATT
>DAHXOM010000326.1 GCA_027364825.1 bacterium
GATATAGAAATCATAGAGATGTAAAATTCAGGAGGTAAATATGAAAAGATTAAGGATACTTTTAATGGTGCCTGTTTTGTTTTTGTTTGTCAATGCAGCTGCACCTCTGACAGGTAATGAAGTGCTGAAGAAGATAGATGACCAGCAATTGACCAAGGACAAGATCAGCGTGGCAGAGATGAAGTTGATAGACAGCAGCGGAACGACGACCGAACGGACCTTAAAGATGTACACCAAAGGTGCCGATGAGCATCTCATCAGGTTCCTTGCACCGGCGGATATAAAGGGAACAGGGTTTTTATCCCGCAGCAGCGATAATATGTGGCTGTACATGCCCGCACTCGGCAAGGTAAGAAGGATAGCGGGACATGTGTCTCACGGAAGCTTCATGGGTTCGGACTTTAGTTACCGGGATCTGAGTTCAAGCGGTCTTGCGAAAGATTTTACGGCAACCGTGCAATCCTACAAAGACGGGGAATACGCATTGCTGCTGAAGCCGAAACCAGGCGATGCCTCGTACAGCATGGTAAAATTGTGGACAAAGGACGACACGTTTGTTCCTTTAAAAATAGAATTTTACGATAAATCAGGCAAGCTTCTCAAGATACTTGTCAATACAGAGATCAAAAAGATCGATGACAAATGGTTTCCCATGTCCATGACTATGGACAACGTGCAGGAGAACCACAAAACCGAGATTATCGTAAAAGAGCTCAAGATCAACACAGGGTTAAGAGACAGCGCATTCACCGAGAGGACCCTCAAAGAACAATAATCCCTGTTAACCGGGAATTTGCATAAGGGAAGGAAGGAAACGAACCAATCCCCTGATTGATTGCTGCAATTCTACGCCAGCAGAAGGGCATCCCTGAGCTTTTTGATTCGGTCCCGCAATCCGGCAGCCTTTTCAAACTCAAGTGCCTTCGCTGCTTTTCTCATATCTTTCTCAAGGTCCTTGAGCATGTCCGGTATTTTATCGGGATTGATATATTCTTCCGCGCCCTCTGCCGTTGCAACAGGTACCGTGTAATAATCCTGCTCATAGATTGATGTGCGTATCTCCTGAATATTCTTTTTTATAGTTTCTGGTATAATACCGTGCTCTTCATTATATCTGAGCTGTCGTGTACGCCGCCTGTTTGTCTCATTCATCGCCTGCTGTATGGATTTTGTCATAACATCCGCAAAGATAATAACCGTGCCGTTTACATTCCTTGATGCCCTGCCTATGGTCTGGATAAGCGAACGTGCCGATCGCAGAAAGCCTTCTTTGTCTCCGTCCAGTATTGCAACGAGCGACACCTCGGGCAGGTCCAGTCCTTCCCTCAGGAGGTTGATACCGATCAACACATCAAACTTGCCCATTCGGAGATCCCGGATAATATCCATTCTCTCCAGTGTTTCTATGTCCGAGTGCATGTACTTTACCTTAATGCCGAGTCCTGCATAATACTCCGTAAGCTCCTCTGACATGCGTTTTGTCAAGGTTGTAACCAGCACCCTTTCGCCTTTTTCGATACGGCTTCTTATCTCTGCAAGCAGCGTATCCACCTGATTGGTTGCCTCTTTGATAATGATCTCCGGGTCTATAAGCCCTGTCGGCCTGATGATCTGTTCGACCACCTTACCCTGGGACTTTTCCATCTCATAGTCAGCCGGCGTTGCCGAGACATAGATGACCCTGTCCACCCTCTTCTCAAACTCCTCAAACTTTAACGGCCTGTTATCGAGTGCCGAGGGCAGCCTGAACCCGAATTCTACCAATGTTTTCTTCCTGCTGCGGTCACCTTCGTACATCCCGCCTATCTGGGGGATGGTGATATGGCTCTCATCCACGAACATGAGGAACCGGGAAGGAAAATAATCAAGCAGGGTCGGCGGCGCCTCTCCGGGTGCCCTGCCGCTCAGGTGCCTTGAATAGTTTTCGATGCCGGTGCAGTATCCCATCTCTTCGAGCATCTCGAGGTCGTAGAGAGTTCTCCTCTGGAGACGCTCGACCTCGAGCAGTTTCCCCGCCTGCCTGAGTTCTTTCAGACGATCTGCAAGCTCCTGCTTTATCGATTCCACCGCATGGCCGAGTGCATGCTCTTCCGTAACATAATGGCTTGCGGGATAGATAACAACGCGCCTGAGCATGTCCCGTTTTGTGCCCCGCACAGGGTCAAAGGTGTAAATGGCATCAACCGTGTCTCCGAAGAATTCCACATGGATCGCGGTATCGTTTTCATAGGCCGGGAACACCTCGACGATATCGCCCATGACCCTGAATACCCCCCTGTAGAAATCGTAGTTGTTCCTGTTATACTGGATCTTGACGAGTTTGTGGATGAACTCGTCCCTGTTGAGCTTCCTGCCGGTCTCCGCATAGGCGAGCATGCCCTTGTAGGCCTCGGGCGAACCCAGGCCGTAGATGCAGGAAACGCTTGAAACGATGATGACGTCTTCCCTCTCCAGGAGCGAGTGCGTTGCCGAATGCCGGAGCTTGTCTATCTCGTCGTTAATGGACGAATCCTTTTCTATGTAGGTATCGGTCTCGGGTTTGTACGCCTCGGGCTGGTAATAGTCATAATAGCTCACAAAGTATTCAACGGCATTGTCCGGGAACAATTCCCGCATCTCGGTGTAGAGCTGGGCAGCGAGTGTTTTGTTCGGCGCCATGATAAGGGTCGGGAGCTGTACCTGCTGAATAACATTAGCCATGGTGAAGGTCTTGCCGGATCCGGTGACCCCCAGCAAGGTCTGATGCTTATAGTCTTTGTTCAGGCCGTCCACAAGCTGCCGTATAGCTTCGGGTTGATCCCCGTTCGGCTGATAATCGGAAACTAATCGAAACTGTGTCATACTGCTATTAAAATAGTATTCACTGCCATGGAAAGTCAACCAGGATTCATGTCCGCAAACCAGATTATGGTATTCCAATGGCAGTGCCGTGGACCATGCCCTTGTTGCAAACAATTTAAGATCTATGATAGTATTCCCGTATGAACCCTGAAG
>DAHXOM010000330.1 GCA_027364825.1 bacterium
CTATTGTACATAATGGCAAATTAATTATTCCCTACGGGGTTTCCGATTCATCAACAGCATTTGCCGAGGTTGATCTGAATGAACTGCTCGATAAGCTAATCACAGATGAAAGTTGATTTCAGGATTAAATTGTATATTCAAAAGTTTTAACAGTCGAGTAGGCAAGGGCGTTTCAGCCCAAGCCGCTCAAAGAACCGTACGTGAAAGTCTCCCTTCATACGGCTCGTGTTATCCAGTCATTTTATTCCCAGCCTCCAATGATAAAACAGGTTGGGATTGGCTGCTTGTATCTGATGATACTTTTTAAACAGATTCCCTTTGTTCCCTATTTTGTACGTATTCCTGATCCATTTACGGATTAGCTCATTCAAATAGTAGAATAACCCGTAGGTTTCACCTTTGGCAAACTTAGTATAGTAATTTATCCAGCCCCGTATTTTCGGATTTAGCCTTTTTGCAAACCATTCTAATGGCTGTGTACTCCATTGCGTTCTTAGCACTTCTTTTATCGCTGTCCTTATGCTTGTTTTGGCGTTTTGACAAATATCTGCGCTAAAAATCAATAGCCAGTTCCCTTCGCCAAATTTACCTTTAATCCTTCTTGGCTGATAGCTGTAACTCAAGAATGTGAAGCTTTCTTTATCGTGCTTTTCTTTTCGCTGATAATTTCGGGCATACACGATCTTGGTCTTTTCAGGATGAAGGGTTAGGTCAAACTCATTCATCCTTGCTTTCAGCTTCGCAAGCATTTGTTCCGCCTCTTCTTTGCTACTGCAATGAATCACTATGTCATCGGCATAACGTTCAAACGGACAGGCAGAGCTTTCTTCATCCATCCACTTGTCAAAGGCATGATGCAGGTATATATTTGCTAACAAGGGACTGATAACACCTCCTTGCGGGGTGCCTTTGGTTCTTGCCGCTATACTGCCATCTTTTTGCTCCACGCCTGCTTTTAACCAGCGTTCCGCATACATCAACACCCATTTTTCCTGGGTATGTTGCCCTAACAATTCCAGCAGGATTTGGTGATTGATATTATCGAAAAATCCTTTAATATCAACATCCAGTACCCATGCCTTTTTGATACAGTTATCCTTACATTGTTCCAATGCATCATGTGCACCCCGATTAGGCCTGTATCCAAATGAACTGCCGTGAAAGACCAATTCCAATGCCGGTTCTAAATACTCTTTTACTACACCTTGTGCAATCCGGTCGCCAACCGTTGGGATTCCCAATGGTCTTTCCCCGCCTTGCTTCTTGGGAATAAATACCGTTCGTACCGGCGGCGGAAAATAACTGCCCGAGGTAAGTCGATTCCAGATCTTGTACAGGTTGCCACGCAGGTTGGCATTGAACATCACAATGCTTTCCCGGTCAATGCCTGCACCGCCCCTTTTCTCCACCACTTTCAGATAGCTGTTGTAAACCATCCGTTTACTAATTGGTAACGATTTTGTCATTTCTTTCTTCATCTTCCCCCGTTTTATCCGGGGTTGTTTAAAAGTACTTTAACCAGATAACCTGAACCCTTCGCTCCTGTTGGCTTTCACCAGCTATCCTCACTACTATGGTTCAGTCCGACGCTTCTTGCTGCTTCTCCCGGCTTCTGCCGGGATTGAGTTGCAGTTTGAACTGTAGAACTTCTGTTGAACAGTCGCCCGTTTACCGGGATTCCCGCAAAGCTTTTCGCCCATCAGCAAGTAAGCCTCTCACGTTCCGAATAAAAGCCTGTGTAATGCTCCTGCCACCTTAATGCCGGTTGCTCTGTAGCCAGTAAACAGCTTTCCGCTACAGTTTTCGTATCAGTTCTCCGAAACCTATACTTTTAACAACAAGACTCCTTTCGACATGTCATCAGTGGTTCATTTGCATTCAGCTTCATTACACTTACCTGATCCGCCTGTTGGCGAACCTTTTCCCTAAACGTTCAGCACCGTGCCTTTTGAACGCAGCACCTTTAGGTGGTTTGCACACTCCGTCTGTACAGCGTATGCGGTAGGCCTACTACCATCTTTTACTCAACATTGATCAGAAACCATCCCGGTTCTTTTCATTCGTGACACACCAGAGATACAGAGAAGACACGGAGTACACGGAGCTTTAATAGTTTGTCAATTTTTTTCTTTGTGCTCTTTGCGCCTCCAGTCAGCGGCAGGCACGTCTTAGTGCTGCGGTAAAAAATTAAGCTGCTTTCATTCAAATCTCACCCATACAAAACGATATAGTGCAAAGTCTTATCTTTCTGCCACCAGCGCACCCTTGCTCAAATAGTCTTCATAAGCTAATTTGACGCCGTCTTTTAAAGAGGTGCGATGCTTCCATCCGGCCTTGTGGAGTTTGGTAACATCCATCAGTTTTCTCGGCGTACCATCCGGCTTGGAAGTATCGTAGTTTATCATTCCGGCATAGCCAGTAATTTCTTTTATCAGTAAAGCGAGATCGTTAATAGATATTTCTTCGCCTGTGCCGATATTTACCAGCCCTGGCTCATCATAATTCTGCATCAGGAAATAACAGGCGTCGGCAAGGTCGTCAGCAAATAAAAACTCCCTTTTTGGCGTACCTGTTCCCCAAATAGTGACAAAAGGCTCGCGCTGTTCCCTGG
>DAHXOM010000335.1 GCA_027364825.1 bacterium
CTATTACAGGATACAATAGCCAATGAAAGGATACTAAGAATTACTATGTAAAAGCTTATATTTAATACGAATCTTAATGATGAACAATATCTTGTTTTTAGATTCATAATTTGTCTCCTTCTTAACATTTTGTCATGTCTAACATTAGCATCAAAGAAGCCAGTTCTCAAGTGGTTGCATAAACTATCCACAGCAATTCAAATAATGTCCTATTAAAACAAGGATTGAAAATGCAATGTAGGACAAGAGGATACAAATGAATTTACAAAACAGCACAAAACAATAATAAAAATGGTCTGGAAATTCTATCTCAAAGTGCTATATATAACGAAAGAAAGTCAATCGGGTTTAAAGATCAGTAGTCTCTTTTCAGATTTTGATAAAGATTTAATCTTTATCTCCAGTTTTGAAGCTACGCTTCTATTGTCACAGTTCATGCTCCAGAGCAGGTCTTTAACGCCTTTCATTTGAGTATACCTGGCTCCTTTACCGCTTTTATGTTCGGCGACCCTTCTGGCCAAGTCACATGTTATTCCAGTATAGTAGGAACCGTCACCGCACTCAAGGATATAGACAAACCAACTACCCATTACTTTTATCTCCTCTGAGGTCTGATGTAAATCAGTGTACACCTATTAGTTCATGACGTAAACCGTTTTTGTAGAATTGTCTTTCAAAAGCAGGGGCCTAACCAGGGTCAGATAACATGAAAAGCGGCAACCTCCAATAGCTTCAGGTCATATAAAGCTTACCATTTAAAGTAGATACCCGATTCAATGCCAGGTATGAAAATCACCACGACACCGCCTGCATTTGCATCTTGATGGATTGAATAAGGTAAGTTAATCCCGACCTTCATGCCAAAATATCGCCAGTCAAAAGACCAGTCCGCTTCTTCAATCACTGCTTCGACCATATATCTTCCGGGCGCTGTGGTGTTGTTATATGCCACATAGTAATCATAGGTTCCGTTGAGTACCAAGAACCGGACCGGTATACTGAGTGAGATATGCTCATTAAACCTTATACCGAAGTACCACCCGGCATAGATGTAATAAGATGGGCCATATTTATACACGTCGTCTATGGATGAATCAAACCAAGATGCATCTTCCTGTGAAAATCCGGAACCGTAGAGTCCGCCCCCAATACCAAACGTGGTAAGATTAAATCTTTTTTCGTTGTCCTGTAAATTTACCACTATGCTGGCATCGTATGAGTTGTTATCTGTAGCCATTCCGGACAATTGGACATGGTCGGTTATACCTACTTTAAAGTCGGCAGCATACGGTATATAATAAAATGTTCTTATCCCTATCTCGCCTTTTCCTGCGTGATAGGTATTCGGGGATGTAAGCGTATTGGGTACGTTCATAAATAGCATATTGGCGCAGGCTGTGATGGTGAAAGAAAAAACAATAGGAATAAACAGTCTTATGTACTTTTTGAAACGCATACAAATGACCTCTTCCCACTCTTTGTATCCGCATTGCATCCATTCCGTCAAGGTATGCCGGCTTTATACGCCCTTTCCGAGGGCGATCTACTTCAGATGGCTATACCCACGCACCAATATCTGATTGCCCACGATTATATGTTTTCAGCATTACCTGAGGCATGTTTTATATATGGTGGACACCGGATTGTCAGGATCAAAACAGTACTGACAAGGGCAATGCATATTGATTGATATTTGTTCATATCTATAGTAGCAATGACAAAATCCCAGAATTAAAAGGAGGGGAAGATGGTAGCGAAGAAAAAAGTGATCAAGAAAAAGGTAGTAAAGAAAACGGTAACAAAGTCAAAGAGGAAGCCAAACCCGTCATTCATGAAACCCATGAACATCAGCGAAAAGCTGGCAGTAATAGTCGGAAGTAAGCCTATTCCAAGGACAGAGGTTGTTAAGAAACTGTGGGCTTACATCAAGAAGAATAAGCTTCAGGACACCAAGAACAAGCGCAACATCAACGCAGACGACAGCCTTAAAGCTGTATTCGGAGGGAAGGGAACTGTGACAATGTTCGAGATGACGAAGCTTGTGAGCAAGCACCTCAGCTGATAAATCGGGTAAAACAATAGTGGGACAAGGGATAGGGTGCAAAGGTGAGTAAGCTATGTCCACCGTCATGGCGATGAAAGCGGCACTCTATCTGAGAGTCAGTACGGACAAGCAGGAGTTAGAGAACCAGCTTGAGCCGCTTAAAAAGTTTGCGAAGGGTAGGGGCCTCAAGGTTGTCCAGGTGTACCGCGACATGGCAACCGGCAAGAACTCCGACCAAAACGCCTTTCAACAAATACTTAAGGACGCATACCAGCATAAGTTTGATGCCATTGTTGTGTAGGCATTGGACCACCTGAGCCGGGAAGGTATGTCAAGGACCATCCAGCTGCTTGAAATGCTCAAGAACATGGGGATAGCCGTTATAAGCTACACTGAGCCGTACCTGGACACGACAAACGAGCTCGCCCGGAACATCCTGCTGGCCGTGGTTTCTACTCTGGCAAAAGCGGACCGCGAAAGGATCAGCGAACGGACAAAGGCAGGCCTGGCCAGGGTAAAGAAGTCCGGGAAAAAGCTCGGACGTCCACAAGTCACCATGGAACTATGCGCTAAAGCAATTAAGCTTGTCAAGGGTGGCCAGAGTTTAAGGAAGGCAGCCCGGCAAATCGGCGTAAGCCGGTCAAGCATTCTGAACTGGCTTGGGGGGAGTTGATTATGCGGAGAATAGGTGGTATATTCTCCGCATGGAGTACGGATATTATATTTATGATAGTTCAGACTGGCCTAACTTTCGATGGAACCGGGAAAAGTTAGCAGAGCGGCTTGGCCAGATACATTACCGGCAGGGAGTGTTAACAGGTAGAATGAATACACTGGGATTCATTCTTCACAATGAGGCTGTTGTAGATACTCTTACGTTGGATGTTATAAAATCATCTGAGATCGAAGGGGAGATATTAAATAAAGAACAAGTGAGATCCTCCATTGCAAAGCGCCTCGGTATGGATACCAATGCGTTAATCCCCACAAGCAGAGACATTGATAGTGTAGTTGATATGTTTGTAGATGCTACACAGAACTATAACAAGCCTTTAACAAAAAAGCGTTTATTCGGTTGGCATGCTGCGCTATTTCCGAAAGGATATAGCGGAATGAATAAAATTAAGGTTGGCTCCTGGCGCGATGATATTAAAGGGCCTATGCAGGTGGTCTCGGGTCCAATCGGCCATCAGCGTGTACATTTTGAAGCTCCGCCGGCAAATCGAATAGAAAAGGAAATGGCAGCCTTCCTTGAATGGTATAATGGTAAAGATGATACAGACCTTGTTCTACGGGCAGGTATAGCCCATTTTTGGTTTGTCACCATTCATCCTTTCGAGGATGGTAATGGCCGCATTGCCCGGGCAATTAGCGATATGACTCTTGCACGTTTTGAACAAAGCCCGCAGCGTTTTTACAGCATGTCAGCCCAAATACTGGCTGAGCGGGACGCTTATTATAAGGGGTTAGAGAAGGCATCAAAAGGCACGCTTGATATTACAGAGTACCTTGAAGGTTTTCTTGATATCCTGAATAAAGCTTTTGATAATGTGGAAGTCACACTTTCAGCGGTGCTTAGGAAAGCCCGTTTTTGGGAATCGTGTATAAACATAACTATAAATGATCGGCAGCGATTGATGCTTAATAAGCTATTAGACGGTTTTGAAGGTAAACTGACATCATCGAAATGGGCTACGATAGCGAAATGTTCACAGGACACAGCATCGCGTGATATTGACGATCTCATAGAAAAGGGGGTCTTAAAAAAAGATTCTGCCGGCGGACGTAGTACTAGGTATTTCATTGATGATGAAAAAACAGAGCAGGCACAGAAACCGCACCAGCATGGTCGGCACCGGTAAAAAAACTGTCCAAAAAAGGGATATCAAAAACAGGGTAGGGGGCTTCACTCTGGAAAGCCTGGCTTCGATGGGGCTGTCAAAAAACGGGCATTTTTTGGACAGGGGGGATAAGATATGTCATTAGGTGAAAAAAATAAGAATAATCAGAGGGAAGAGATCTCTGGCTGAGTTCGGTATGATGATTGGCAAGGATAAAAACGCAATCGCCGAGTATGAAGTTAATATCCGGACACCATCCTTCTTGATTCTGTCCAGGATCGCTGAAATAGGGAACATGACGGTCCACCAGCTGCTTCAGGCATCGACAAAAGAGTAACCCTCAAGACTGGGAGGTAAGTTTTATAAGTTTGTTAAATAGGGAATTCATTTAAATTACCCTTTTTTTTGATTGCAATATGGATGTGCAAACTGCGCATTTTCAACTGTTGCCATTCCACCTGCACGCTTTGGATCTTTATGATCATATGTTATTGCGTTTTTGTGAATATAGCCACCACATAAAGCGCATTTATTTGAAGATGTAATGGTTTTTAAAAATACGCTTGATTTTGTTTCTGCATCAAATCTTCGCTTAGGCACTTGGGTATCCATTATATC
>DAHXOM010000339.1 GCA_027364825.1 bacterium
GTAATAATCTAAAAGGACTGAAATATGGACAATAAATCCAAAAAATCATTACTGCCTGTAAAGCATAGAGCAACGCATGAGTTTCCTCGAAAGTCCGAGGGACAATTGCCTTCAAGCTATGGTTCATTCTTGAAAGACTTAAAGGTGCGTATTCGCACTGTCCAGTTAAAAGCGGTTCTTTCAGTCAACAGTGAGCTGATTCTGCTTTATTACGACATCGGCATTGCTATTATGGAAAAGCAGCAAAACGAAGGATGGGGGAATAAAACTATAAATCGCTTATCCATCGATCTGTATAATTCCTTTCCTGACATGAAAGGATTCTCACCGCGCAATCTACTTTATATGAAGCAGTTTGCCGAAGCTTATATCGGACACTCAATTTCGCAACAAGCTGTTGCGAAATTGCCATGGGGGCATAATGTTATTTTGATTGATAAACTTGATTCAACCGAACAACGTCTCTGGTACGCCCAGAAAACAATCGAGCATGGATGGAGCCGGGCTGTACTTATCCACCAGATTGAGAGCGGCTAACATACGCGTCAGGGGAAGGCTGTCACTAATTTTAAACAGACCCTTCCTCCTTCGCAATCAGACCTCGCGCAACAAGCACTCAAAGACCCCTATGTTTTCGATTTTCTGTCGCTTTCCAAAGATGCAGTCGAACGGGATTTAGAGAAAGGACTGGTAGAACATATCCGAAAGTTCCTGCTGGAGCTTGGTGTAGGATTTGCTTTTTTTGGCAGCCAATACCACCTTGAGGTTGAGGAAGAAGATTTTTACATCGACCTTCTCTTCTATCATTTACGGCTCAAATGCTTCATAGTCATTGACCTGAAGATGGAACAGTTCAAGCCGGAGTTTGCCGGGAAGATGAACTTCTATCTGTCCGCTGTGGACGAACAACTCAGACAAGATGGAGATAACCCAAGTATCGGCATAATACTTTGCAAGACACGGAAAAATCTTATTGCCGAGTATGCGCTCCGAAATACAAATACACCAATAGGCGTGAGTGAATATAAGATTACCCGGACTATACCGGCCGATCTTAAAAAGGATCTTCCCAGTATCAAGGAACTGGAAAAGGAGTTAGGACACGGCGGGTGACCGGCCTTCATGTATTAGACCCATTCTGTCTGAACATGCTTGTCAGAGCCTGCCCGCACCCGATGCGGGGGAATCCAGTTCTTATTTCCTCTCCTCTCAGGAGAGGATGAAGGTGAGGTCTTCTTCGTCCCCTCTAACAAGATGCTGTGTCATATTTTGTTATCTCCCTCCCTTGATGGGAGGGAAGAAAGGGAGGGTGATTTCTTTTCCGTTCTCCCCAGCAAGCAGCGCAGGGCGGGTGTGAGAATGCTTTTCATTTACAAATCAAACGACCCAAGATTTATTTCAACCGGCAAATGTCAAGATTAAAGACCTGACCCCGTGACTCGTTTTCATAGAAAACTCGCCGGTGCTTTCACTTCAGCGTCATCCCCCTTACATAAGGGGGACGAAAGGGAGTTACTTCGCCCCGTTATTGTATTCAACTCACCCATCCCTTGTCCTTTCCCCTGCGGTTTGCTATACAAATTTCATGGACACTCAACTTCCAAAACCTGCTAGTGCTCCTGCGTTATACCTCTTACATAAGAGGGACAAAAGGGCGTTACGTCCCCCGGTCATTCCATCTTTTCCCCAGGCAATATCCGAAATCAAAGTTCGGTTTGAGGTAGCCCGGCAATACCTTGTCCAGTTCAAACGGCTGACTCCTTATCTTTGGATTGACAGGACAAAACAAATAAAAAATGTTAAAACAACACCTATCGGAAGAAGAGCACATGGCAAAGACTCCTGAAGAATGGTTCAAACAAGCTCATTATGACATGGACACTGCCGAGTACATTGCTCATGCGGCAGATATTTTTATGCCGTTTTTATGTGCCATCTTTCCATAGAAAAGGCGTTAAAAGGACATTACCAGCAAAGACTGGATAAAATACCGCCAAAAGTTCATAATTTAATATTTCTTATAGAAAAAATCGGGTTAAAACTCCCTGATGATTTATATG
>DAHXOM010000351.1 GCA_027364825.1 bacterium
GTTTCACACTAATCTCCTTTGAATCTTGCGTTTTGAATTTCTCATCTTTAGTTTTTTGAATCTTGAATTTTTAATATTTAATTTTGAATTTTGTGTTATCGTATTCTTCCTGTGTCTTTCATATATTCATACAGTGCATCATACCATGGTCTTATGTCAATCTTTGTAATCCTCTTAACCGCTGTTTTGTCCAGTGCGGAATTGTGCGGTCTTCTTGCAGGTCTTGGAAATGCCGCGGAATCGACGGGAATGATATTTGTTTTAACGCCTGCAAGCTTTACTATTTCACGCGCAAACCCGAACCATGACACAATACCCTCATTCGAGAAATTAAAAACCCGATTTTTCATCTCCCCGTGTTCTGCAAACCACCGGACAACAGAGGCAAGATCTTTCGTGTATGTCGGGCTCCCGTACTGGTCGTCAACGACCTTTAATTCATCCTTCTGCTGTGCAAGCTGGATAATCGTATCGACAAAATTCTTCCCCTGCTCGCCATACATCCACTGTGTTCTCAAAATAATATAATTATCGGAAAACCTGATAAGCTCCCTCTCGCCCAGCAATTTTGAGCGTCCATAAGCCGATACCGGATTCGGCTTATCTTCTTCCGTGTAAGGACCATCCTTCGCTCCGTCAAAGACATAATCCGTGCTGATATGGATAACCTTTGCACCTGTTACCTGTGCAGCCTGTGCAAGATAGCCGACTGCAGTCCCGTTTACCCTGTTGGCCGTATCCTGTTCCTGTTCACATCTGTCTACAGCGGTATAAGCCGCCGCATTGATAAGGACATCCGGTTTTGCTTCTCCGATAGATTTCATAACAGCGTCTTTATCGGTTATATCAAGCTGCTTTTCTGTCAGTGCTGTTACCCGAAATGAGGGGTTGAGTATAGATTCAAGTGCTGTGGCAAGCATACCGCCGGCACCGGTGATAAGGATTTTCGTGGGCGACATAATGAACGTTACTGCGTCTTGAGCCCCTTGGCCGAATAATTTTTTTTGTAATATTTCATGTACTCGCCTGATTTAACCCTTTGCCACCACTCCCGGTTTTTCTCGTACCAGTCTATCGTTGTCTTCAATCCCCGGTCAAGGGATGTCCGGGAAGACCACCCGAGCATATTCATGGTCTTCGAAGGGTCGATAGCGTATCTTTTGTCATGACCCGGCCTGTCTTTCACATAGGTTATGAGGGATTCGGGTTTGCCCATCAGCTTAACAACGGTCTTTAGCAGGGATATATTGGTACTTTCATTCCCTGCCCCTATATTGTAAACTTCTCCTTCTCTGCCCTTGTGCAAGACCAAGTCAATTGCTTCTGCATTATCCGTGACAAAGATCCAGTCCCTTACATTCAATCCATCACCGTAGAGGGGGACATGCTTTCCCTCAAGCAGGTTGGTGATAGCAAGGGGAAGAAGCTTCTCCGGAAACTGATACGGCCCGTAGTTGTTCGATGTCCTTGTTATCAGGACAGGCATATGAAATGTCTCATGGTAGGCAAGTGCAATCATATCGGCGGATGCCTTACTCGCGGAGTAAGGGCTGTTGGGATGCAGGCATGTTGTTTCTGTAAACCTGCCTTCTGTCCCGAGAGACCCGTAAACCTCGTCTGTAGAGATCTGAATAAATCGTGAAATGTGTTTTTCCTTTGCGCTGTCGAGTAGTATCTGTGTGCCCAGTACATTGGTCCTTATAAAGGATGCGGGCTCAAGTATGCTCCGGTCCACATGGGATTCCGCTGCAAAGTTTATCACGGCGTCTACACCGTTATTCAGGATATCTCCGACAAGCCTTGCGTCGGCTATATCCCCCTTGATAAATGAATAATGCTTGTTACCGCTTACCGACGTTAGATTCTCGAGGTTGCCTGCATAGGTAAGATTATCAAGATTAATAATGTCATAACCCTGATGGTGCTCCAGCATGTAGAGTATAAAATTCGAGCCGATAAACCCGGCCCCGCCCGTTACCAGAAGTTTCACTATCCGTCCTTTCTTGACCAGTCATACGGTATATCGTTTTTGTGGGGGTCTATTCTGAATTCGTCGGGCTCTTTATAATTAAATATGTTCGTCGGTATATTGATAACGATTGCTTCCGTTTCACTGATACATTTGAACCCGTGATAGACCATTTCCGGTATGGAAACCAGAATGGGGTTATATTCGCCCACGAAAAACTGGTTGACCTCTCCCTTTGTTTTTGATCCTTCCCGGTCATCGTAGAGCACAATCTTCATCATACCTTTCACGACACTCATATTGTCCGTTTGATGTTTATGGTAATGCCATGCCTTGACAACACCGGGGTACGCAGTGGTCATGTAGACCTGCCCGAACTTTGTAAATAGATCTTCATCCGAACGCAGAATCTCCATCAACCTGCCGCGTTCATCGCTTATTACTTTTAAATTTTTAACCTTTACACCGTCTATCATTGCTTTATCTCCCAACTGATTTGTTCTCTCTTTTGCAACTCTATAACTCTCCGGCTCAGGAACTCTCTACGGCAGGCCTACCCTGCTGTTGTCTCCGAGAAGCAGCCGGTAAACCTTCGGCCTTTCATTGAGCTTCTTCACCTCGACATCCCTGCCGACGAGACTGTCCTCTATTTTTATACCGACGTCCTCTATACGACAATTCTCAAGGATTATACTGTGTTCTATCTCACTGTTGATGACCTGTGTACCGGACGATATGGATGTAAACGGACCGATGTACGAGTTAATAATCTTTGCACCGCTGCCGATAATGGCAGGCCCCCTGATTGTAGAGTTCCGGACGGTGGCGCCCTTTTCGATAACGACATTGAATTCGACGCGGGATTGTTTGTCCACACTGCCTTTAATATCCATTTCGCATATATCAAGCATCATCCTGTTTGCCTCGAGCATGTCTTCAAGCTTGCCCGTATCTTTCCACCAGCCTGTCACAATATGCGGCAGCACTTTAAACTTGTTATCGATAAGCCACTGAATAGCGTCCGTGATCTCGAGCTCTCCCCTTTTCGACGGTTTTATGGATCGAACAGCCGTATGGATATTTTTATCGAACATGTAAACACCGACAAGGGCAAGATCGCTCTTTGGCTTTTTTGGCTTTTCCTCAAGTCTTACAACCTTTGAATCTTTGAGCTCTGCCACACCGAATTGGTTTGGATTTTTTACATGGGCCAGCAGTATCTGGGAGTTCGGGGATTCCTGTTTGAACTGTTCCACAAGGTTCGTAATACCGCTCTTGATGAGGTTATCACCGAGATACATGACAAAGGGATCGTCTTTCAGAAAATCTCTCGCTATCAGGACCGCATGGGCAAGACCGAGAGGCTCGTCCTGTTTTATGTAGGTTATTTTTACGCCGAACCGCCTGCCGTCTGAAACGGCATTCTTGACCTCGTCAGCAGTCTCCCCTACAATGATGCCGATATCCTTAATACCCGCATCCCGTATGGCCTCTATCGCATAAAAGAGTATCGGTTTATTCGCAACCGGTATAAGCTGTTTTGCACCGGTATGGGTAATAGGCCTCAGGCGCGTCCCCTTGCCGCCGCTGAGTATCAGTGCCTTCATTATCTAAAAAAATCCTTTATCTTGTCGAAGAATGTCGGATTGCCGCTATAAACAGCC
Organism: bacterium; assembly: GCA_027364825.1. GTDB lineage: Bacteria > JAMCPX01 > JAMCPX01 > JAMCPX01 > JAMCPX01 > JAJYLM01. The sequence goes on from DAHXOM010000351.1 coordinate 3,634, forward strand.
CTCAGCTCCATTTCTTTTGCCTGACTCTTCAAGAAAACATTCATCGGTACATCCCAGGTAACATCCCTGCTCTGTATATTGCCGTTGGCTGATATAATATCCGTAGGAAAGCTCACCTTAAATTTTATGCCGTAGTTAGCGAGAGAGCCCTTCAGTACATTGTCATAATTCATTTGAGTTTTTGAATTCGATTTTTGTGTTTTATTCATAGAATTGATTAAAGAAATGATCAATTCCTTGTTCTGATTAATATTTTTAATGGTAAATTGTATGTTACTCATCTTCAAGCTGTTAATATTACGAAATCCTACCCTGCCGTCAATGATATAGTATCCCCGGTCCGTGGATACCTTTACACTCTTAACCTTTATACCTTCGAGCCCTGCAAATTGATTGTCGAAATCTTTCTCTGTCAAAGGGAATTCAATGCCTGTCTGGGCCATAGCATTGCGGAGACCGTTCTGGTCCTTCATAAGTGCCTCAGGTATGTAATAAGCAAGATGCATACTGCCCGAGCCATTCAGTTTCAACACTATATCTTCTTTAACATTGATACACCCCGATAATAATACGAGGCCTATGAAAGCAATATGTTTGATACATTTGGGCATGTTTATCTTTTTACAGAAATTTATAGTTTATGTCAAATCAACCAAGAGAACCAACGTCCCCCGGGATCCCTGCGTATAATGCGGTGAATACACTGCGTGCTTTCACCCACCGGAAACGATATTTGCAATGATTCAATAAACGTAAGCTAACACTCTAATTATTTTAAAGAATTACGGGTTTTTGCCGATAATTAAAACAGAAAAGGGCTGGTTGCCCAGCCCTTTTGCGCCTTTTCACCCAGTTATTTTTTACGCTTTGTTAATGCAGTGCTCAACACTGCTTGTGCCGCAGCCAGTCTTGCAACAGGAATCCTGTATGGGGAACAGCTTACATAGGTCAGACCTGCATTGTGACAGAAATGTATGGTTTGTGGATCACCGCCATGTTCTCCGCATATGCCAAGCTTTATATCCGGCCTTGTTTTCCTGCCTTTTTCAACCGCCATTTTTACAAGCTCACCGACACCTTTTACATCGATGGTTGCAAAGGGATCAAAAGATAATATGTTTTGCGGCTTTATTGTTACCTGATAGCCGCACACTTCGCAGATCCCGTCCTTGTTCAGCCTTCCACCGCATACCGGGCAATGCTCCGAATACGATCGGTAGAAGCTTATAAACCTCCCGGCGTCGTCCCGGGAAAACCCATACGTAGTCTGGGTAAGATCGTTTGTTCCAAACGAGAAAAATTCTGCTTCACCGGCAATCTCGTCTGCGGTTACAGCTGCCCTGGGGAGCTCTATCATTGTTCCCACCATGAACTTTATCTTTTTATTCTTTTGTTTCATCACTTCGTTGGCTGTTTGAAGTACGATCTCCTTTTGTGCATGCATCTCTTCAACCATACTGATAACCGGAAGCATGATCTCCGGATAGACCTTGATACCCTGGCTCATAAGTTCACCGGCAGCCTCTATGATCGCCCTTACCTGCATCCTGGTTATGTCGGGCATAATTATGCCGAGCCTTGCCCCTCTGAGTCCGAGCATCGGATTAAATTCGTGCAGTTCTTCAACCCTTGCAAGAAGTTTCTTTTTTTCCGCTAAAACCGATTGATTCCCGCCCTGAAGTTCCAGCCTTGCTATTTCAACCATCAATTCTTCCCTCTTGGGGAGGAATTCATGAAGCGGGGGATCCAGCAGCCGTATAGTAACAGGCAGGCCCTGCATCTCTTTTAAGATACCGATAAAATCCTGTCTCTGCATAACAAGGAGCATGTCAAGGAATTTGAGTCTCTCTTCCCGTGTTTCCGAAAGAATCATCTTCTGCATGATGCCTATCCTGTCCTCGGCAAAGAACATGTGTTCTGTCCTGCACAATCCCACACCCTGCGCACCGAATGAGCGTGCCCTGCTCGCATCCCTCGGCGTATCCGCATTTGCCCGTACACCAAGCCTTCTGATGTTGTCGGCCCAGGTCATAACGGTTTTGAAATCACCGGTAAGGTCCGGATCGACAAACGGCACCTTACCTATAATTACCTCACCGGTTGTGCCATTTATCGACAGGTAATCACCTTCTTTGAAAAGTTTATCGCCTATCTTTACAGACCGTGTTTTCTCATCTATCACAAGGGCTTCGCAACCGACAACAGCCGGCTTGCCGTACTGCCGTGCTACAACGGCAGCGTGCGATGTCATACCACCGTGCCTTGTAAGAATACCCTTTGATGCATCCATGCCGTGGATATCATCGGGTGATGTTTCTTCCCGTAAGAGGACAACGGCCTGACCTTTCTGGGACCATTCAACAGCCTTATTTGCATCAAGGACGACCATGCCTGAAGCTGCACCGGGTGATGCTGCAAGTCCTTTTGCAACCACCTCATACTTTGCCTTTGGATCGAAGACCGGGTGAAGGAGCTGCTCCAGTTTATCCGGTTCTATCCGTGCTATGGCCTGCTCTTTTGTAATAAGCCGTTCTTTCACCAGATCAACCGCTATCTTCAGCGCTGCCTGCGGGGTCCTTTTGCCCGTTCTTGTCTGAAGCATGTATAATTTTTCATTCTCTATAGTAAATTCAAAATCCTGGACATCCCGGTAATGCTTCTCAAGTCTTGTTGTGATCTCCCTGAGCTGTTTAAAAACAGCGGGCATTTCCTTTGCAAGGTCTGATATGGGTTTTGGTGTCCGTATTCCTGCTACAACGTCCTCACCCTGCGCGTTGGTAAGGTACTCCCCGTAAAACATTTTCTCTCCGGTAGCCGGGTTACGGGTGAAACCTACACCCGTTGCGGACTTATCGCCCGTGTTGCCGAATACCATCGTTTGGACATTCACCGCCGTACCAAGGCTTTCGGGTATGTTGTTTTGCTTTCGATAGTATATAGCCCTGTCATTGTTCCATGATTTAAAAACAGCCTCTATTGCCATAAATAACTGCTGGTACGGATCCTGCGGGAATTCTATCTTCGCTTTTGACTTAATAATACTCTTAAAATCCTCTACCACGGATTTTAATGCTGCCGGCGGAACAGAGGTGTCATCCTTTGCGCTGAATTTCTTTTTATATCCTTCGAAGACCTCCTCAAAAACCTTTTTCCCCATACCGAGTACGACATCCCCGAACATATACATGAATCTTCTGTAGCTGTCATAAGCAAATCTCTGATTGCCTGTTTTGTCTGCAAGACCCGCAACGGTCTGATCATTCAGCCCAAGGTTGAGTATAGTGTCCATCATACCGGGCATAGAAAACTTCGCACCAGAACGGACGGATACGAGTAACGGGTTATCCTTGTTGCCGAATCCTTTACCCGTAACGGACTCCAGTCTTTTTATTGATTGTTTGACTGCCTCTTTTAAATCCGGGGGTACCTTCATGCCCTTTTTAAAATATTCAAGACATACGGTAGTCGGGATGGTAAAACCTGGCGGCACCGGTATTCCTGCCCTGGTCATTTCTGCGAGCCCTGCTCCTTTACCGCCCAGCAGGTCCTTCATATCGCCTTTGCCGTCGGCTTTTCCTTTTGCAAAAAAGTATATGCGCTTTACCTTCTGTGCCATAAAACCCCCTATATCAATTTAGTTATATCCAAAACCTGCATA
>DAHXOM010000353.1 GCA_027364825.1 bacterium
TCCGTGATTAACTTGCTTTTAATACGTTCTGTAATTTCAACGCAAGCCCCATGTCACCCTTGATCTTCAACTTTCCGGACATGAAAGCCATCTGCGGATTCAGCTTACCCGATACAATGTCTAAAATGTCTTTGTCTGCAACGGTAATGGTACATTTAGCATCAGGTGATGGACCGCTTGATACCCCTTGCTTCGCAGCCGTGGCATTCACAACCCATGTGCCTGCCTCAGCTCCCGTAATATCAAACTGGTATACTGCGTTAAGTCCCTTCGCTTTCTCAAGGTCCTTATTGATATTGTTCGGGATCGTTGTTTCAAAAAGCTCTTTAACTGTTTTTGGAAATTCTGGCATTTCATTCACCTCCTTCGTATTGATATATTTATCAATTTTTATCATGCTATTATTTTTAATGTCAAGCAATAATTCGTTCCTGAGTTTTTACTTCATGGCCGGCACGTACAAGTATATTTGATTCTTCCCGGATACATGCTATCGATCCGATATGGGATTGGCAGGCATATTTTTAAGCTCTTTTGTAATCGCTTTTTCCGGTGCAATGATGCCGGGACCCATGTTTACAGCCACAATGCTGATGAGCAGTAAAAAAGGGTTTATGTCCGGACCTCTCATTGTCATGGGGCACGGAACGCTTGAGGCCCTGCTGGTACTGCTCCTCTACCTGGGGTTCGGCGGGTTGTTTAAAAACAATACGGTGATGGGCAGCATCGGTATCATAGGGGGCATAACGCTCCTGTGGATGGCGTATGAGGCGTTCAGGCTCCCGGTCAACGCCGGAACAGAGGACAAGGGGAGGCTTGTAAACGGCTCTGCATTTATTGCCGGTATTGTTACGTCTCTATCGAACCCTTACTGGATCGTGTGGTGGATTACCATAGGGTTAAGCTACATCGTGCTTTCTTTTCCCCACGGTGTCCAGGGCGTTGTTATTTTTTATGCAGGGCATATACTCGCGGATCTTGTCTGGTACAGCATCGTTGCGCTCTCGTTCAGCTTTATGAATCGGTTCATATCGTCCAGGGGCTTCCGGGCGATCACCATGGTCAGCGGGATTATATTCGCAGGCTTTGCTGTTTACTTTATGTGGTTCGGCATACGGAACCTTGTTTAAATAAAAAACGCATTTCCGGGTAAGTAGCCGGTGTAAAAGAATAAATGCTGTTGCAGATTGAATGAAAATGTACTATTCAGTTGTCAAATGCAGGAGGGTGCATGGCGGAAAAAGAAAAGATAGTTATAGCCGATGATATGGATACGGTACTTATGCTCGAGGAGATCCTTCTGAAAAAAACGGGCTACGAGATAATCAAGGCCAAAACAGGTACGGAAGCACTCAAAAAGATTCAGTCGGAAAAGCCAAGGATAGCATTGCTTGATCTCATTATGCCGGAAATGAGCGGAGACGCTATATGCAGGTTCATTAAAAACAACGGCGAGCTGAAACATATAAAGATTGTGATTATTACTTCCCACGGCAAACCCGAGGACAAAGAGCGTGCAATAAGGAGCGGATGCGATTATTTTCTGACGAAACCCGTGAACAGCAGGGAACTGCTCAAAATTGTCAACAAGGATCTCCAGGAAAGATAATCAGCTGCCGGTAGTGTTCGGAGCCATAAGATTATAAATAAACAAGCTTGCAAGGGGGTGAATATGAAGTATTTCTTTTATTTTGCCATGCTGTTAATCCTAACGGGTGGTTCATGCTCGTCAAGCAAGAACCAATCGCCGAACATTCTGACCGCGAGCACGGAGTCCCAGATCAGGACTTTACTGAATATACCCGCATCTGCAAAACAAGTGATGATCGTGAGCCAGTCCTCCCACTGGGACCCCGACTGGCAGAGCACGTTTGATACCTATTACACCAACAATGTTGATTCCATCATAAAACAAGCACTGAATATGCTGGATACCTACAAAGGATATTATTACTCTATCTGTGAGATCCTTTACCTGAAAAGATACTGGGATGTACATCCCGAGGACCATGCAAGGATCCTGAAATATCTCCGGGACGGCCAGTTGAGGATCGTAGGCGGCGGCATGACCAGTCCGGACACAAACCTTCCGACAGGAGAGGCGCTTGTGATGGACTGGTTTTACGGAAACCTGTGGGTGTACAATATTTCGGGCATAAAGCCTGTCACTGCATGGCAGCCGGACAGCTTCGGACACGCGTCAAGCCTCCCTGATATACTGAACTCCCTTGGATATAAATATGTCGGCTTTTCCAGGATACCGGGCGTTGCGGAGACAGCCCAGTGGTCTTATACAATTTCCCCTGCTACAAGCAGTTTTGCAGAGACCTTGTCCCAAACAGGGTCCCTGGATTTTGTCTGGAAAGGCATTGGTGGTGCCGAAGTCATGGCCCATTTTCTGCGGGGAGGTTATGGCGATGGGGATAGTCTTTATACGACGCCGTTTACCACAACCGCCATAGACAATACATTCACAAACCTTATAGACCAGCTCAAGCCTGTATCACCGACAGGGTATATGTTCCTGCCGGTGGGCTCGGATTTCATGCCCCCGGACAAGTACCTGCCGCAGCAGATAGCAACATGGAACTCAACCATGTATCCGTCAAACGGTATCTATGTGACTATGGCCACCTTTGAGGACTACATGAAGCTTGTGTCATTCCATGAAAATCAAGTGCCGGTATATACTGCAAACCTTAATCCTTATTTTACCGGTTATTACGGCTCACGTCCGAAGCTGAAAAAGCTGACGCGCCAGGTAACCTACGGACTTGAGGCTGCTCAGCTCTATTCCATAATAGCCCATAGTGCCGGATATACGTACCCATCCGGTGATTTTGATACACTCTGGGAATCATTCCTGTTGTCGGACCACCATGACTTTATCCCGGGTACCAGCACCAACAATGTTTATTTCAATGAGCAGATACCGTTGCTCCTGAATTCGCTTACCGCGACTACCGTGCTGGAACAGTCGGCAACGACGTATATAGCGCAGTCCGTAAACACGTCTTCCGTATCGGGTATACCTATCGTTGTATTTAATCCTTCCGGATTTATCCGCTCCGATGTAGCTGTTGCATCATTATCTTTTCCCGCTGCAGGTGTAAAAAGTATCACTATGGAAAACCAGATGGGGAGCGCTGTACCCTCGCAGATCATTACGGCAACAACCTACAATGACGGCAGTTATCAACAGGCAACCGTAGAATTCTATGCCAGCTATCTGCCGCCGCTTGGCTATGCCACCTACACAGCCACGACGAACACTTCCTCAGCCGGCAGCGGCGGTGTTTCCGTGTCAACGGATGCCCAGGGCAACATCTGGCTTGTAAATCCGTATGAGGTCCTTGCTCTCGGTAAAAGTGCAGGCTATGCGATTATTTATCTCCAGGATAGGGCAACATCCGCACAGATGATCTCCGGTCCCACGAATGATATTGTGTATTACAACGATACCGGGGACTTCTGGGCAATCGGATCCGAACCGGATTCTGCGGTTATAACAAACAACGGAATATTTACACAGGAGTATGCTTTGTCCCAGACAACATCCAGCATTGCAACGGTAACAGCAAACGGCCCGTTGTTTGCACAAATACAGGTACAGACAAACGGTCTATACGGTCCTGTTACCAGAACATACACGGTTTACTCGACAATGCAAAGAATAGACCTTTCAACCACGCTTGCCGCACCGACCGGTACTACCGTGGCAGCGGTATTCAGTACGACCATCGTCAATGGCGCAGACAATATTGCAGTACCGTACGGTATCCAGCAGGAGCCGTTTCAATCCGCGTACACGCCGTCATTCTGGCCCGGGGTAGAGTGGGCAGACCTGTTCAGCCCGACCAGCAATATCGGTATGGCCCTCTTTGATCTCGGCAACGAGATGTGGTCATTCGATGCTCAGGGAGACATCATCCTCGGACTAGTCAGGAATCCCCTGCTCGCCGGAGGGAGCTGCCTTGATAAAGGCGTGTGTGCAAGTGATAATGACACGCATACGCTCGATTATGCCATTATGCCGCATGCATCCGGCGCGTTTTTTACGCCGGAAGGCTATGCGTTCAGTGCTCCGCTTACAACCGCTGTTACCACCGCTCATTCCGGTTCTCTTCCCCTGTCGTTCAGCCTCGCATCCACCGGCAGCAATGCCCTGATTACCGGTGTAAAGGCATCGAAAAACAATAACGGCATTATCCTGAGG
>DAHXOM010000358.1 GCA_027364825.1 bacterium
GGTCCAGAGCGCTTGCCTTGGGGTGAACGAGGCGATGAATAAAGAGCCTCATGTTTGTTCACGCCTGCGAGTCGGTGAGCAGGCGGGCGGACAAGGCAAGGTTGTAGAAATATAAATATCTTTTTGGTATGCACTATTTAGCGGGGCGTAGCTCAGCCTGGTCCAGAGCGCTTGCCTTGGGAGCAAGAGGTCGGCCGTTCAAATCGGCTCGCCCCGATGTTGCATGGGTGACTTATTCGCAACAGGATGATTTAAATCTTTCGGTCATGTGCCTGTAGCTCAGGTGGATAGAGCAACAGCCTTCTAAGCTGTGGGTCGCGCGTTCGAATCGCGCCAGGCACACCATTTAAACATATACCTGTTACATAGTTCGGGTTAATTCTCACAAATGAGATATGCCGTCGTCTTTAGGGTTGTTGGAATCCTTTATCTGCTTTTCAAGCCATGCCTTAACAATGTCCTTCGCACCAAAACCAAACGCTATTGCAAGACCCAATACAACACCGCCGAAAATTATGGAGAACGCAGCGACGATTACATTTTTTCCAATCTCAAGAAGATCGAGGGAAATAAAGACAAAGAATATGACGACGGCGAGCTTGGTTAATCTGCCGATCGTTTTCGCATGGGGAAGGTGCGACCCGACTGCGGCAAGCACCATAATACGATCCAGAAAGTCACCCAGCAGATAACCGGAAATGAATATGACGATTGCAGCGATTAGTTTCGGCAGATAGAGGAAAAATCCTGTTATTAAATGGTCTATCGGTGCAAGTTTCAGGGCACTGAGCCCGAGCATAAGAAAAACAAACACAACAAACCAGTAGATGAAGCTTTCCCCGATTACATTTAAAGAATTATCACTGAATATCGCCGCGAGTCCTGTTTTTTCTCCGAATTCATTGAACTTAAAAAGCTTGAATAAGAATTTTGCAATCTTTTTTAAAAGCCATGCAAGTATGAACCCTATGATGATTACAAACATCATGGTCAGGATATTCGGTATATAGCTCACGACGGTGTGGTACCATTCGACAAAAGGTTGAATAATTATTGTGTTTAGAAACTCCATTTCAGACCTCCTTTAAATCAATTCATTTAATACGGAAAGGGCATGATTCTCCGCCAAGGGCGGACGAACGGGGTTCATTCTCCCCATAGCTCCTCCAGATGGGTTTTTTGTTTTTCAAAGCTTTTTACAATCCCGCTTATAGATTCTTCAGCCTGCGGTGCAGATGAATAAAGCGTTTTGTATACGAAAGATGCGACCTTACCGAGGTAAAGCGGCACCATGGTTTTCAGTAATGATGTCCTGTCTATCTTTTTTTTGTGAAAGGCACATGCAAATTCATACACAACGGTTGCCCAGAGATCATCCGGAAACTCCTTTTTATGTATCAGAGACAGTACATCGCTGTAAACATTTTTTGATAATATCATGCCGAGAATAGTATCAATCTCCGGGAGTTCTTCATCGAAATGTCTCTGCATCCTTTCCACATCTACGGATATAGGTTCAGACACTGCTTCATAGACAAAGCCGTATAAAGGGATCGAGCTAACCTCTTTTAATCCGGACCATTCCTTATGGTACGTTTCCATAAGCATAAATGTTGTTCCGACAACCTGCATAAACATGTTTACAAGATCCAAAGCAGGGTCTTTGGCTTTGTGTATCTTGGTCCCGAGATAAGACTGGCATACTCTGTATCCCCCGGCGATAGCAAGCGTAGACAGCCATATATCTATACCAAACCGTGCTATATCCGTACTCCATACCGGCTGGTCCAGGTAGGTCTTGAAAAGGTTTCGAGAAATGCAGAAATCACCGCCTATCGGCTGACGCAGGGACTTGCCGTACAGTGCGGTTGTAAGAGGATAAACAATCATGTTCGTTATGGTGCCGTCATACTTGTAGCGTGAATAGTATGGTGCAACAAAATCGTATTGATTGTAAATAACCGGACCAAGTAGATTTTCGAGCCACTCCGGGGATATACTGCGAAGGTCTGCATCCACGAGAACGCATGCTTTTGCTTTTAATTCCGCAGCCTTTTCAAGTACAAGCCTTACAGCGCTGCCTTTCCCGGGAATACCTGTGTACGGGATGGAAAGTTTATGGACTGTAAACAACGGATGGGAGGTATATACAATATTCGGGCTTCTTTGTTTGAATGTCTGTACGATATCAGGGGTACCGTCCGTGGAACCGCCGTCGGAATTGATGATGATGCAGCGGCTTGCCGGGAAATACTTTTCCACCCCGACGGTAACGGCTTCGAGCACATGTGCAATGGTATCGGCATTGTTAAAACTCGGTATTCCGATAACGATGTCAAAGTTTCCCTGGTCTGCAGAGACCGCGCGGTGGGGTAGCGGCTGATTTTCCGGAGGGGCTTTCACCGATGAAACAGGAGCACGTTCAAATTCCTCGAGTACTATTTTATCGATCTTACTGACCCCGGACGATAATAGGGATTGGAAATACTCGGTATTGAATCTTTCAAGGAGTTCGATCTTCTTGTCCTCATCCAGCCTTTTAATAAAGGTTTGCAGAATGCCGAACGACATCCTGCTCAGGTCTGTCAGTCTTTGGTTCCTGTGGATGCGCATCTCGAGATCAACCTGCGCCATTGCATCTATACCGATGAGCTTTAACAGGGATATCAGCATTCCGGTTTCAACCCCGTATCCCGTAGGAAAGGGAATCTGCTCGAACACATGCTTGAATCCTGCATATTCCCCTGCGAGGGGCTGTATAAACCCCGCAAGTTCCGGATAAAAGGCATTGATAAGCGGCCTGGCAAGCAGTTCTGTAACCCTGCCGCCTCCGACGGGTTTAATATCTTGTCCCGATTGTAGAGGCCTTACATAGAATCCTTTTGTAAAAAGTATTTGCTGGTTCCTTAATAACGGGCCTATC
>DAHXOM010000363.1 GCA_027364825.1 bacterium
CAAATAATAATGGCGATGAACAAAAAGATAAAGAACAAAGAAACGAAAACGCAGCAGGAGAGGACAAAACTTCATCAATCGATGCTCCTGTAGCAGAGGAAAAAGCGGAACCAAAAGAGCGTGCAGGAGAAAAGGAAGTACAAAAGCCGGAACAAATAGTTTCAAGCGAAGAAGAAGGGGCTATCTCGGTGACCGGGCAGGATGCGTCCGCGCCTTCCGAGTTGGATAATTTAAAGAATCAAATGGAAAAGCTGGGCAAGGAATCTGCCCTTTACAAAGATAAATGGTTAAGGGCAGAAGCAGAAATGGATAATTATAAAAAGAGGGTTCATAAAGAAAAGCTCGATCAGCTGAAATACGGCTATGAAACAATCATACGGGAGATTCTGCCTGTTGTCGACAATCTGGAACGTGCCATAGAATATTCCAGGAAGCATTCTCAAAAAGACAGCCTTTATGAGGGGGTGGAGCTGACCTTAAAACTTCTAAAAAAGGTGATAGAAGGGTTTGGAGTAAATACAATCAGTACCGTCGGCCAAGTGTTTGATCCTAATTTTCACGAAGGCATCGGGGTAGAAGAAAGTCAGGATTATGAGGATAATGTCATTGTAAAGGAAGTCGAGAAAGGATATCTTTACAATGACAGATTAATAAGACCTGCAAAGGTCATCGTGGGTAAAAAGGCAGTGCCGGTAAACACTCCGGAACAAGCATAACGAGAGAGAACGGGAATACAGTATAGTTTATTTTTAGGGGGATAAATGGGAAGGACAATAGGTATTGATCTTGGTACTTCATATTCGTGTGTGGCATATATGGAGGGTGATACACCTGTGGTTATTCCTAATGCAGAAGGCGGGAGAACAACGCCGTCCATGGTGGCAATAAACGACAAAGGAACGCTCCTCATCGGTAATCTCGCCAAGAGGCAGGCTGTGACAAATGCCGAAAACACCGTTTTTGCCGTTAAAAGGCTCATCGGCAGAAAATATAATTCTCCGGAAGTCGAACAGACAAAAAAAATAGTTTCTTACAAGATCATTCAGGCAGACAATGATGATGCATGGATTGAGATCAGCGGGAAAAAGATGAGTCCATCTGAGGTGTCTGCATACGTTCTGTCCAGGATGAAAGAGTACGCCGAAGATTTCCTCGGCGAAAAGATAGAGGATGCAGTTATTACTGTTCCCGCCTATTTTAACGACAGCCAGAGACAGGCAACAAAAGACGCGGGCAGAATATCGGGATTAAACGTTTTAAGAATTATCAATGAGCCCACAGCAGCCTCGCTCACGTACGGTCTGAATAAAAATCAGACTATGAAAATAGCCGTATTCGATCTCGGCGGCGGCACGTTTGATATATCAATACTTGAGCTGAACGATGGCGTGTTCGAGGTTTTGGCTACGAACGGCAACACATTCCTCGGAGGCGAGGATTTCGACAGGGTGCTTGCAAACTGGCTTGTCGAGGATTTTAAGCAGCAAACCGGTATTGATATCGCCGGAGATAAAATGGCGATGCAGAGGGTAAAGGATGCCGCTGAAAAATCAAAAATGGAACTCTCGACATTGAAAGAAACAGAGATAAATCTCCCCTTTATTGCATCGGATGCCTCGGGTCCAAAACATCTGACCAAGTCGGTAACAAGGACGCATTTTGAGTCCATTGTTCAAAGTCTCATAGATAAGCTTGTGGAACCGTGCGAGCTTGCACTCAAGGATGCCGGTCTTAAGAAAGAGAATGTAGATAATGTGATTCTTGTGGGAGGTATGACGAGGATGCCCGCCGTCGTTAAAAAAGCCGAAGAGATCTTTGGAAAGCCTCCGGTAAAGGAAGTTAACCCGGATGAAGTCGTTGCAATGGGGGCAGCCATCCAGGGGGCTGTATTGAAAGGCACGGTAAAAGACGTTATATTACTTGATGTAACCCCCCTTTCTCTCGGTGTTGAGACACAGGGCGGGATTTTTACAAAGGTTATACCGAGGAATACAACGGTACCGACAAAGAAGACTATGGTGTTTTCGACGACAGAAGATGATCAGGATTTTGTCAACATACACGTTTTACAGGGTGAGAGGGAGCTTGCCAAGGATGACCAGAGCCTTGCCAAGTTCCAGCTCATAGGCATACCGCCGGCCCCGAGAGGACTGCCGCAGATAGAAGTGACCTTTGATATAGATGCCAACGGTATACTTCATGTTAAGGCCAAGGACCTCGGTACGGGTAAAGAACAGAAGGTCAAGATTACCGCAGGCAGCGGACTCTCGGAAGAACAGATAGGTAAGATTATCGGTGATGCACAGCAGCATGAGATAGACGATAAGAAGAGGAAAGAGCTCGTTGATCTGCGGAACAAAGCGGACGGCCTCATCTATGCAACAACCCGTTCTCTCAATGAGTACAAGGATTTGCTTTCCACAGAGGATTATAACAATATTTTGACAGCCATGGATGACCTCAAGAAAAAAAGAGATACAGATGATTCCGGCGTCCTGGAAAACGCAGTTAGCACGCTGAGTTCTTACTCACACAAGATAGCGGAACTGCTCTATCAAAAAGCTGAAAATGAGGAGAAAAAGGCAGAATGAGCAAAAGAGATTACTACGAGGTACTGGGAGTGCCGAGGGATGCGACCGATGCGGACATAAAGCGGGCATACCGGAAGCTCGCTCTTCAGCATCACCCCGACAGGACGAACGGGGACAAAAGCTCCGAGGAGAAATTCAAAGAAATCAATGAAGCTTACAGTGTATTGAGCAATCAGGAAAAACGATCGCAGTACGATACGTACGGGCACAGCTTTGAAAGGATGGGAATGGGCCATGAAGATATTTTCGGCTCATCGGCGTTTGAGGACCTGATAGGCGACGTTTTCAGTGATTTCTTCGGCGGCAGAAGATCTTCGAGGAGCAGAAAATTCAGGGGAAAGGATATCGAGGCAGAGCTCGATCTTGAGTTTGAGCAGGCCGTGATGGGTGTGGATAAAGAATTCAACATAAAGCGCACGGTTGCCTGCAGCACGTGTTCAGGAACCGGTGCCAGCCCCGGAACAAAACCGACCGCGTGCAGGGCGTGTCATGGATCGGGCCAGATTAATTACCGGCAGGGATTTCTCACCGTTACAAAAACATGTCATGTATGCAATGGAAGCGGTTACGAGATAATAGACAAATGTAAAGACTGTAACGGTACCGGCAGGATATTGAGTGAAGAGAAGATAAAGATCCATGTTCCGCCGGGCGTTGATACGGACAGTGTACTGAGAATACAGGGCAAGGGCAGTGAAGGGTATAACGGCGGGCCCGCCGGAGATCTGCATGTTGTTATAAAAGTCAAAGAACATCCGCTCTTCAAAAGGGAAGA
>DAHXOM010000379.1 GCA_027364825.1 bacterium
CTTTATAGTCCAAGATTCACCTCATTGTATATAAAGATAATGTATAAATCACAGAGTATCAAGGATTTGGGTTAATCTTTATGGTAGATAACCATTTTATTCCTGCCTTGCTTTTTTGCGGTATACAACGCATCATCAGCATACTTGAGGAATACATCCGTTGTTTTTATGTCATCGTTGGGCAGGCATACAACACCGACAGAAACGGTTATTGCTTTGATCTTCGTACAGATGTCGGAAAGGTCCTGTTCCCGTATCTCGGTTAGATATCTATTGCCGACACTCGTTGCCCCGTTGATATCGGTTTCCGGAAGCAGTATTACAAATTCCTCTCCGCCGTACCGGGCGCAGCTGTCTATTTTTCTGAGATCCGTTTTGAGCACCCTCGCAACCACCGTGAGTACCTTATCCCCGGTTAAATGCCCGCATTTATCGTTCACGGTTTTAAAGAAGTCGATATCCACCATTAATAAGGACAATGCCCTGTTGTATCGTTTTGTCCGTTCAAATTCCTTTTCGAGTATATTGAAGAAATATCTCCTGTTGAACAATTCAGTCAAAGGATCCGTGTTGGACAGGGTTTCCAGCTTCTCGTTTACCTGCTTTAGTTCATCCTGTAGAAGCTTTATTCTTAAGTGAGCTTTTACCCTTGCTACCAGTTCGAGCGGGTTGAACGGCTTTAAAACATAATCCTGTGCACCTTCTTCCAGACCCCGGATTTTATCATTCATATCGTCTCTGCCTGTTACAATCAACACCGGTATATTGTCATAGTCCTGCCGTGCCCTTTTAAGGCGAAGGAATTTGAAACCGTCGAAATCCGGCATGATAAGATCGCATACAATAAGATCAGGCGGATTGGACAGCATAATTTTAAATCCTTTCAACCCGTCTGATGCTTCGTAAAACGCATCAAAAAGACCAGTCTTTTCAAGGACGTCTTTTATCTCATTGCGTTCCTGTTGTGAATCATCAATTATTAATACACTGTGTATCATATATTAACCATTCCTATTGACAGACAATGTGCATTATTTATACCACATAACCACGAAAGCTAACTAATGTAAAAATATGACATTTCTATCGAAATGACACGATTTGATACAATTGCAGCGTAAAATTGTCAACTCTTTTTGCGGCTTTCTGTTGAAATTTAAACTCTTGTGCCTTTTAAACGCAATGAATTTGAGATAACAGATACAGAACTAAAAGCCATTGCAAATGCTGCAATAACAGGGTTCAGGAGTATATGGAAGAATGGATATAAGACGCCTGCGGCAACAGGGATTGCGATGATATTATAGAAAAAAGCCCAGAAAAGATTTTGCCTGATCGTTTTCATGGTTGCCTGTGCCAGCTTGATGGCCTTTCCTACGCTTGTCAATTCTCCGCTTATTATGGTTATGTCCGATGCCTCTATTGCTATATCAGTACCGGACCCTATGGCAATACCGAGGTCCGCGGTGGTTAATGCAGGTGCGTCATTTATGCCGTCACCGACCATTGCCGTTTTATCTCCTCTTTGCTGATAGTATTTTACTGCTTCCGCCTTTCCTCCGGGCAGGACACCGGCCTGAAAATCATCAATGCCGAGCCGGGCAGCTATTGCTGAAGCAGTATCCCTGTTGTCCCCCGTTATCATGGCTATTTTGATACCTGCAAGTTTGAGGCCGGAGATCGCTTGTTGTGCGTCGCGTTTGGGAATGTCCTGCATGCCTATAATGCCGGACACCTTGCCGTTGATCGTAACAACGAGGACCGTTTTTCCCTGCATTGACAGGTCCTTGCCGGTGCCGTCTACCGGTTTGCCTGCACTCACGGTATTCCCGTCCACCATGCCTGATACGCCGACACCGGCCAGTGACTTAAATCCATCAACATGCTTTATGCGGGCATTATGCTCGTTGCCATATTTTACGACTGCCTGTGCAAGCGGATGTTCCGATAATGATTCTACGGATACAGTATATGACAAGAGGGTTGTTAAATCCGTATCAACGGGTATTACATCCGTTACCACCGGTTTCCCCTGCGTCAGCGTTCCTGTTTTATCGAAAATTACCCGTGTAATGCCGTAAGCCTTCTCAAGACTTTCACCGCCTTTTATCAATATACCGTGCTTTGCGCCTTTACCGACGCCGACCATGACCGCGGTTGGTGTTGCAAGTCCGAGGGCGCAAGGACATGCAATGATAAGAACGGAAACAAGATTCGTCAGTGCAAACGATACAGAATGACCCGGCGTAACTATATACCATACCACAGCAGTGATGATCGATATCCCTATGACAGCAGGCACAAAATAGCTTGCCACTTTATCTGCAAGCCTTTCTACCGGTGCTTTTGATCCCTGTGCCTCGGTTACCAGCCTGATGATCTGCGAGAGTGCAGTGTCGGTCCCGACCTTTGCTGCTTTAACGATAAAGCTCCCGGAGGCATTGATTGTTCCTGCGAATACCTCGCTATCAGTGCCTTTTTCGACGGGTATACTCTCACCGGTCAGCATGGATTCGTCAATGGTGGAGCTGCCTTCTGCAATGACCCCGTCAACGGGTATCTTGTCCCCGGGTTTGATCCGCAGCATGTTTCCGGGTGCGACTTTTTCAACCGGTACTTCTGTCTCAATGCCGTCTTTGATCAGCCGTGCGGTTTGAGGCTTTAATGCCATCAGTGACCGTATGGCATCGGTTGTTTTGCCCTTTGAATATGCCTCAAGCAGCCTGCCGAGCAGGATCAGTGCTATGATCCAGGCGGTTGTGTCAAAGTATACATGAGCTGATGCGTGTACCGGGAAAAATGTAACAGCAGTACTGTAGATATATGCCACGGACGTTCCAAGGGCTATCAGGGTATCCATATTGGTCGAAAAATGTTTTGCCTCTGCATAGGCGCCCCTGAAAAACTGCTCACCAGCCCAGAACAGCACAGGGGTCGTCAGAATGAACATCGTGTAGTTGATGATGCTATTGTATGAGGCGGGTATGCTTTGCAGGAGCGGAATCATGTCCTTCATCCCCAGCAGCATGGTGATAACAGCTATTATGGTGCTGAAGATAAACTTTAGTCTTAAGGTCCTGAAAGCGGCAAGCCTCATCTGTACCTCTTTGTCCGGATTGCCTGCATCGTCTATGATGTTGTAAGCACCCGCAGAAGAGACTGCGAGCTTGAAATCGTCCATATCGAGGAGCCCCGGGTCATATTTTACGACCGCCTTCTCCGAACCGAAGTTTACATTTGCCAATGAAACGCCTTCAAGTTTTGACAGGGACTTCTCTATCTTTGCAACGCACGATGCGCAGGACATGCCCTCTATGGGCAGGACAATGGTCTTGATCCGGTTTGACGGTTTCCTGTCCGCGTGCACCGGCATCTCAGCAGGGGCGGGGTGTGGTGCGAGGAACTTTTCGGGGTCTTGTATGAACCTTTCAACACAGGATTGTGAGCAAAAATAGTATTTTTCGCCTTTGTAGGTGTGTGTCCCTGCCTCTGTACCTTCTTCGACCATCATCTCACACACAGGGTCTTTGTGTTCTGTCATTTTATTCCTTCTCGCTTTTGCTGACCATACTGCATACCATGCCGCATTCGCAGTTATCACATTCAAGCTGTACAGTGGTGTGGGTGATTTGGAACTTCTGTTTCATGACTGACTCGACCTGCTGTATGATAAGCGCACCTTCGCTTATCCTTGCATCGTCTATCATAATATGAGAGCTCATCGAGTATAACCCGGATGTAATTGCCCATATATGCAGGTCGTGTACATTCTTTACGCCTTTGATGCCCATCAATGCCCGGTTTACCGTCTCAGGGTCGATGTTTCCCGGAACATATTCAAGGAGGATCGAGCTCGATTCGAAGATTATACTTATAGCACCCCTGATAATTATGCCGCCGATAAGTATACTGATAAGCGGATCGACAAAGTACCAATGCTTCACGATGATAAGTATTCCGCCTACGATCACGCCCACAGAGGAAAGTGTATCACCTACAATGTGCAGGAACGCACTACGTATATTAAGATTATCGGTATGTGTTCCTTTCAGCACATAGATACCTGCCAGATTGGCTATAAGCCCGATCGATGCAATGATAAGCATAATCGGTCCCTTTATCTCGGGCGGTGATGCAAACCTTCTATATGCCTCGTAAAATATGGCTATGGATATAATGATGAGGAGTGCACCGTTGGTAAGCGCTGCCATGACCTCCATACGGTGATAACCGTACGTCTTAGTACTGTTTGGCGGCCTCCGGGCCATCGTGAACGCAAAGAGGCTCAAACCAAGGGAGAACACATCCGTAATCATGTGTCCCGCATCTCCGAGCAGGGCAAGGCTGTTGCTGAGAAAGCCGCCGGCAACCTCGGCCACCATCATGACGATGGTTATGATAAGGGCGATCAAAAGCCCTTTGGATCCGGTCTGCAGGTTATGTTGATGTTCGTGTTCACTCATAGGTTAAATCCTTCGCCAAGGTTAGCAGGGTGATCCGAATGAAGCTGCACGCCGTGAACTGCATGGGATACATTCGTGTTATACTTCGTGGACAGCTTCTCCATCCATGTCAGAGATGAATAAAAATGCATTTTTGCAATAGTATCGTTTAGCGAAAAGAGCTTCGTGCCGCTCGTGAGGGGCACACTGCTAACCAATATTTTGACCATGGTTTGTCTTCATATACTCGATTGCATTGAATACCCTTTTTACAACCCTTTCCTTCCCGAGGATTTCAATGATTTCGAACAGCCCCGGACTGACGGTCCTGCCGGTAACTGCAAGCCTTAACGGCTGTGCAACATCGCCGAGTTTTAATCCGGATTCGGTTGCGTAGGATTTTATGGCTTCCTCAATATGTTTTTGAGAAAAGTCTTCAATGCCGGATAAACGAGTGAGCATGGCCTGGAGGTATACAGCCTTTTCTTGTGTAAACAGCTTTTTTGCGGCAATCTCATCGTATACAACGTCCGTTTTGAAATAGTAGTCCATCATATCGAGCAGTTCTAAAAGTGTACGCGAGCGTATCTTGGTCTCATCGATCAGCTTCAGGAGGTTTGATCGGTCCAAACTATTCAAACAGTCCATCAGACCGCGTGCCTTTATAAAAGGCTCAAGCAGGGATAAAAGCTGTTCAGCGGATTTCTCCCGTATGTAGGTTGCATTCAGCCAGAGCAGTTTCTCGGGATTAAACACTGCTGCGGATTTCGATATATTATCAAAGGAAAAGTTATCTATCATCTCCTGCAGGGTAAACACCTCTTTGTCGCCAAAAGACCATCCAAGCCGGACCAGATAATTTACCAGCGCCTCGGGAAGATAGCCTTCCTCCCGGTACGCCTCGACGGATGTAGCCCCGTGCCTTTTCGAGAGTCTTGCCTTGTCCGTGCCGTGGATCAGAGGGATATGGGCAAACTGAGGTACAGGATAATCGAATGCATGATAAAGGAAGATCTGCTTCGGGGTGTTGTTCAAGTGGTCATCCCCTCTGATAATGTGGGTGATGTGCATGTCCACATCGTCGACCACAACGACGAAGTTATAAGTGGGGCTGCCGTCGCTCCGCAGGATGACAAAGTCTTCAAGCTCCTCATTGTTGAACAGTATGTTCCCCTTTACCATGTCTTTCACCATGGTCGTGCCGTACATCGGCGACTTGAAACGTATGACGTAGGGTTTGCCTTCCGGGTGGTCCGTCCTTTCCCTGCATGTTCTGTCATAGATGGGTTTTCTTTTTTCAGAGAGGGCTTTCGTCCTTTTTGATTCAAGCTCTTCCGGTGTACAGTAGCACCGGTACGCCTTTCCCTCTTTTAATAACTGGTCTACATGCTGTTTGTACAGTTCCGTCCTCTGTGACTGGTAGAAGGGCCCCTCGTCCCAATGAAGGCCAAGCCATGTCAGTCCGTTTATAATTGCATCAACGGATTCCTTTGTTGATCGTTCCTTGTCCGTATCTTCTATCCGCAGGATAAACTTACCCGTGTTATGCCTTGCAAACAGATAATTAAATAAAGCCGTCCTTGCACCACCGATATGAAGAACACCCGTTGGGCTTGGGGCAAACCTGACTCTTAAATCATCCATTACTTCTCCTTTGCACTGACATTAAATCCATGAAATATTGCATTGTAA
>DAHXOM010000381.1 GCA_027364825.1 bacterium
ACGGACCACATGCTGTTTATAGCGGCAGGCGCTTTCCACGTCAGCAAGCCGTCGGATCTTATCCCGGAACTTCAGGGGAGGTTCCCGATCCGGGTAGAACTTGAGCCTTTGACAAAAGAGGACTTCGTCAGAATATTGACGGAGCCGGACAATGCACTGACGAAGCAATACATAGAGATGATGAAGACGGAAAACGTGGAACTCGTTTATACAAAAGAGGCCATAGAAAAGATAGCCGAGATAGCAAGCATCAGCAACGACAGGATGGAAAACATCGGAGCAAGAAGGTTACACACGGTCATGGAAAGACTGCTTGAAGATATATCCTTTGACACATCGAAATATAAGGCCAGCAGGTTTACGATAGATGAAAAGTACGTTGGAGACAAACTCAATCCGATCCTGAAGAACGAGGATCTGAGCAAGTATATATTGTAAAAATGGAACAAAACATCTACAAGGCATCTGTTCTCATAGAGGCGCTGCCGTATATAAAAAGCTTTTACGGCAAGACATTCGTGTTTAAATTCGGCGGCCATGCAATGCTGGATGAAGAGCTGAAGAATAATTTTGCACGGGACATCATCCTGATGTGGTACATAGGCCTGAAACCCGTGGTTGTGCACGGCGGAGGACCCCAGATAGACGACCTGTTGAAACAGCTCGGTAAGGAAAGCAAGTTCATTGACGGGCTGCGAATAACCGACGAAAAGACCATGGATGTCGTGGAGATGGTCCTTGTGGGAAAGATCAACAAGGAAATCGTCGGCCTGATCAACCATCTCGGAGGCAAGGCCGTGGGCATAAGCGGGGAAGACGGTAAACTGTTGATAGCCAAAATGGTGGAGATGAAGAGCACGGAGAGCGGAGACATGCTCGATATGGGCAGGACCGGGGACATCGTAAGCGCCGATACCAAGATCATCAGGACGCTCGAGCTGAACCACTTTATACCAGTCATAGCGCCGGTCGCTGTCGGGGATGACGGCCGGGCTTTTAATGTCAATGCCGATGTTGCGGCCGCAACAATCGCATCATCCCTGAAGGCTGAAAAACTCATCATGCTCACGGATGTCGACGGGGTGCTTGATAATAACGGCAAATTATTGCCGGACATAAAATCCAAAGACGTTGAAGGGCTCATAAGTTCCGGGGTGATAAAAGGCGGCATGATCCCGAAGGTGAGGTATGCTGTAGAAGCAATCAAGCATGGCGTAAAGAAATGTCATATCATCGACGGAAGGATCCCCCATGCCGTACTACTCGAGATATTCACGCCGGAAGGTGTGGGGACGGAGATAATTTAAAACATTCAAAATTCAAGACTCAAGATTCAAAATTCAAGATTAAATATTAAAATGAAGGACATACTCAGATGAAGAAAGATAGTACCATAAATCTTACCGATAATTTTATCATGCACACCTATAAGAGGATACCCGTTGTCATAACCAGGGGCAAAGGCATATACCTGTGGGACAGTAACGGTAAAAAGTATATGGACTTTCTCGGCGCACGGGGAGCTGCAAACATAGGTTATTCCAATCCGGACGTTATAAAAGCCATTACAGAACAGGCAAAAAAGCTCATCCTTGTAACAAATGATTTTTATACCGCTCCACAGGCCGGGCTTGCACAGTTGATCACAAAAAATTCTTTCGCGGACCAGGTATTTTTCTGTAACAGCGGTGCCGAGGCAAACGAGGGCGCACTCAAGCTGTCCAGGCTTTATTCGTACAAAAAATACGGCCAGGGAAGGTATGTTATTGTAAGTGCCATCAACTCTTTTCACGGCAGAACATACGGGACACTTTCAGCAACGGGACAAAAAAAATATCAGATTGGTTTTGAGCCGATGTTACCGGGCTTCAGGCAGGTACGTTTCAATGATATCGAGGACATGCATGCGGCATTGGGAGACGATGTGTGCGCGGTCATTCTCGAGCCTGTTCAGGGTGAAGGGGGCATTTATCCGGCAACAAAAGAGTATATCGATTTTGTACGGGACCAGACTCAAAAAAAGGACATCCTTTTGATCATGGACGAGGTCCAGGTAGGACTCGGCAGAACAGGCACGCTGTTCGCATATGAACACTACGGCATAAAACCGGATATGGTAACGATTGCAAAATCCATCGCAGGCGGAGTACCGATGGGCGCACTGCTTGCAACAAAGGCCGTGTCTGCCTTTTTCGACTACGGGACCCATGGCACAACGTTTGGAGGCTCACCCCTTGCAGCAGCAGCGGGTATAGCTTCGATAAATTATATAATAAAACACAGGCTGCCCGGGAATGCCAAAAAGCTTGGAGCTGTTGCGTCAAAACAACTGTTGGAGATGAAGAAAAAATATCCGGATAAGATAAAGGATATCAGGGGCATGGGGCTTGCGATCGGCATAGAGCTTTATGATGCCAGCCTTGCAGCCAGGGTTTTTGACGAATGCCTGAAATCGGGGCTTATCGTCAATGTAACGAACGGAAATATCATTCGGTTTCTGCCGCCGCTCATCATAACCGCGCAGGAGCTAAAAAAAGGCATAGCCCTCTTTGAAAAGGCCGTTTTAGCCGGCCTGAAATAACAACTGCTTTCTGCTTTTTTCCTGCAGCCGCCGGCAATACCGCGCGCTTCGGCCAAACATTGCTATTGACAGGATACCGGAAATCTTTAAGGATATCCCCTGAACACTATGCTTTAATTTGATAAAACAACACAGTCATGGTAACGTGTTTCGGATAAATCCTGTTAGAAAGGACGCGGCTCTAAATCACGCCTGCGTGCAGGTACGGCCTTCCTAACCGGGGTAAAATAAACAGAAGAGGAAGGTATGCCAAAACGAGATTTGACCAGTATATTTGACTTAAGCGAAACAGAGATTGAAGGTCTGATAAAAGAAGCGGTTAGACTGAAAAAGGAAAAAAAGCGCTCACTTCCGTTACAAGGAAAAACACTTGCCATGATCTTCGAGAAATCCTCAACAAGAACAAGGGTATCGTTTGAAGCGGGGATGTATCAGCTCGGTGGAATGGCTCTCTATCTCAATTCCACGGACCTGCATCTCGGCAGGGGTGAGACCATCCAGGACACTGCAAGAACCCTTTCCCGGTATGTCGACTGCATCATGATCAGGACCTTTGCCCACGACAATGTGACACAGCTCGCAAACGCGGCATCGGTGCCCGTTATCAACGGACTTTCCGATCTTTCCCACCCCTGCCAGATACTCAGCGACCTTCTCACCGTGTATGAAAAAAAGGGTGATTACAAAAAGCCTGTCTACGCTTATATCGGCGACGGGAACAATGTTTTAAACTCCTGGATCGAGGCTGCGGGCATACTGGGCCTCAACCTGAAGATTGCGACGCCGGCATTACATAAGCCGTCACAAGCTATCTTGAAAAAGTCACTGGCCATGAACCCAAAATCCGTAACACTGTACGATAACCCGGCTGATGCGGTCCGGGATGCCGATATTGTTTATACCGATGTATGGGTCAGCATGGGGCAGGAGGATTTACGAGAAGAGAAACTGAAGGCCTTCTCAGGATTCCAGATCAACGACTCCCTGCTGAAACATGCAAGGCCTGATGCAATTGTAATGCACTGCCTGCCCGCACACAGGGGTGAAGAGATAACATCAGGGGTGCTGGACGGCAGGCAATCGGTCGTTTTCGATCAGGCTGAGAACAGGCTTCATATGCAAAAAGCGCTCTTAAAATTCTTAATCAAATAACAGAGGAGGGACATCCATGGATACAAAACTTTATACCATCATCCTCGCGGCCGGTGAAGGCAAACGGATGAAATCCGATATTCCCAAGGTTTTTCATCCTATCGGCGGACTGCCCATGATAGAGTACGTCCTGAGAAGGGCGATTGATCTGCCTTCCGATAAAGTTGTTGTTGTTGTCGGAATCGGCAAAGAAATAATCATGGACTATGTTGCAAAACGGTATGAAGATGCGCTCTTTGTCCATCAGAACAAGCAGCTCGGCACTGCGGATGCCGTTAAATCATCGGCGCAGGAGCTGTCCGAACTCGAGGGAGATGTCCTGATACTGAACGGGGACGTGCCGTTGATAAAACATGTACTTATTAAAGACTTTTACGAACACTACAAAGAAGCCAAGGCCTCTCTCGGTTTTATAACCTCTACCCTGGATAATCCCGAGGGATACGGCAGGGTAGTCAAAAAGGCGGGCAAGTATAAAATCGTGGAAGAAAATGATGCGGACGAAAAGGTCAAAAAGATAAAAGAGATCAACGCGGGCATTTATCTGGTATCCTGCAAGGTGCTCTTCAAAGCACTGGAACGGGTCAAGCCTTCCGATGTTACGGGAGAGTATTATCTCACGGATATCATCAGCATCATACAGTCCATGAAGAAAAAGATCGTCAACTACCATACGGATGATGCGGATCAGGTGCTCGGCGTAAACAACAGAAAGGCGCTTGCGCACTCAGAGAATATCCTCAACCAGCGCAAGCTCAACAGGCTTATGGCAAGCGGAGTAACAATCTTTGATCCCAACAGCACCTATATTGAACAGGATGTTGTCATAGGAAAGGACAGTATCGTGTACCCGAACAGTTTCATCATGAACGGGACAAAGATAGGAAAACGATGCATTATCTGGAACGGGTCCATTATAAAAGATTCCAAGATCAACGACGGGGTTGAGGTTAAACCGTACTCTATCATTGAACAGAGTATCGTGGGTAAGGATTCGGTAGTCGGTCCCTTTGCAAGACTGCGTCCGGAAACCGTTCTCGATGACAATGTTCACATCGGCAACTTTGTTGAAATAAAAAAATCGTCCATGGGAAAAGGCTCAAAGGCGAACCATCTTTCTTATATCGGCGATGCAACCATAGGCAGCAGGGTCAATGTAGGCGCGGGTACGATTACCTGCAACTATGACGGGTTTAAGAAACATCCAACCGTGATCGAAGACGATGCCTTTATCGGAAGCGACACAGCCCTTGTCGCACCGGTACGGGTCGGCATGGGAGCTATCATCGGAGCTGCATCAGCCATTACCAAGGATGTGCCTCCGGGCGCACTGGGTATCGAGCGTTCGGATCAGCGGAACATAGAGGGGTACGCCATGAAGAGAAAAAGCAAGCTCGGAAGCAGATAATGTGCGGCATCGTCGGGTACATCGGCAAGAGGCACGCACTCCCCATTATCCTCGACGGCCTGAAAAGGCTTGAGTACAGGGGATATGATTCCTCAGGTGTTGCTATACTGACGGACGCGGGACTTGTCCTCAAAAGGAAAAAGGGCAAGATAAAAGACCTCGTAGGACTTGTCGGACAGGAAACAATCAACGGCACCACAGGACTCGGACATACCCGCTGGGCAACCCATGGAAAACCATCCGATGAAAATGCACATCCCCACAGGGCCGGTGATGTTGTTGTTGTCCATAACGGTATCATTGAAAACTATACCGAGCTCAGGGCGGTATTAAAAGGCAGGGGGCATCACTTTAAATCAGAAACAGACACCGAGATAATAGCCCACCTGATAGAGGATCATATCAAGTCCGGAGAGTCGTTCGAACTTGCAGTACTTGCTTCGATCAACCAATTAAAAGGTTCTTTTGCACTCGGTATCATGCACACAAAGAGCCCGGACAGGCTCATCGCCGTACGGGAAGCGAGTCCCCTGGTAATCGGCTTTGGAAATACTGAGAATATCTTCGCATCGGACATGCCCGCAATCCTGCCGTATACAAACAACATGCTGTTTATGAACGACGGGACGGTGGCTGTTATCACGGCGGACAGCGTAAAGCTTCTGGATTTTACCGGCAGTCCGCTTCCGGTGAATCCAAAACATTTCGATATAAACCCTGCAACCGCGGAAAAAGGCGGATACAAGCATTTTATGCAAAAAGAGATTTTTGAACAGCCGCAGGCAATAACGGATACCATGAGGGACAGGCTCCTGTTTGATAAAAAAGAAATAGACCTCAACGAGGCAGGGCTTGAAGGGAAATTACTCCACGCCATGAAAAGGATCAATTTTGTTGCATGCGGGACATCGTACCATGCCGGCCTGACGGGTAAATATATCATAGAAGAGATGACGGGTATCCCTGTTGACGTCGATGTTGCGTCAGAATTCAGGTACAAAACACCGCTCCTCGGCAATGAAACTTTAACCATTGCCATATCGCAGTCCGGTGAAACGGCAGATACTCTTGCGGCCATACGGCTCGCAAAAAAACACGGCAGCCGCATCCTGAGTATATGCAATGTTATCGACAGCACCATAGCACGGGAATCGGACCACGTTCTCTACACCCATGCGGGTCCTGAAATCAGTGTCGCATCCACCAAGGCCTTTACTTCACAGCTGATCGCTATCTACCTCATAGCCATCCACATAGGCAGGAGCATCGGCAGGATTTCAAAGCAGCAGGCTTCATTGTATATAGATACCCTGGTCACGATTCCATCCCTGCTGGATAATCTGCTGAAACAGGAAGACAAGATCATCGCCCTTGCAAAGGAATATGCAAAGTGCTCCGATTTCCTGTACCTGGGCAGGGGGATCAGCTACCCTGTGGCGCTTGAAGGTGCATTAAAACTAAAAGAAATATCCTATATCCATGCAGAGGGGTATCCTGCAGGCGAGATCAAGCACGGACCTATTGCCCTTGTTAACCGGGATATGCCTGTGGTTTTCATAGCCGTCAAAGGCAGGGTCTTTGAAAAGATCAAAAACAATATAGAAGAGGTAAAGGCAAGGGATGGGAGGATCATAAGTTTTACGAATACCGGCAACAATGATATCCAGAACCTGTCCGATTCATTCTTTTTGCTTCCCGAGATTGACGAACTTTTCACTCCGATACTTTCCATTGTCCCGCTCCAGCTGCTCGCATATCACATTGCTGTTATGAACGGCACCGATGTAGATCAACCAAAGAACCTGGCGAAAAGTGTTACCGTGGAATAATGGAACACACCGGCATACTTTTTGATCTATTCTTAATCTTTGTAAGCGCCAAGCTCTTTAACTATATTTTTCAAAAGATCCATATCCCTCCCATGATCGGTGAAATTACCGCAGGACTTATTATCGGTGCAGGCGGCCTGCACCTTATCAAAGAAACACCGGTACTTGATGCATTCTCAGAGCTTGGTGCGATGATGCTGCTGTTTGTGGTCGGTCTGCATACGAGGCTGAAGGACATGTTAAAAATAGGCACCGACGCAACCATCGTTGCCGTACTCGGCGTTGCCCTTCCCCTGATGCTTGGGTATTTCTTTATTCTGTTCACGGACCACAAGGGTATAGAGGCTTTATTTGTTGCAACGGCACTCGTCGCAACCTCCGTAGGCATAACTGCAAGGGTTTTAAAAGATATGAAGCTCGAGCAGACTGTTTCGGCAAAGATCATCCTCGGTGCAGCTGTTGCCGATGATATCCTCGGCCTGCTCGTGCTGGCGGCCGTAACGGGAGAGACCAACGGCAGTATCGATGGATACAAGATCCTGTCGCTGTTCATTCTTGTGGTTTTGTTCCTTGCCGGCGTTTTCCTTGTGGGCGGCAGGTCGATAAAGATACTCAAGACAAGACTGGAAAAGATGAAACTGGAAAAAAACGAGTTTATCCTGAGCATGACCGTGCTTCTCGGCCTCTCGTTCCTGACGTCGTATATCGGCATGGCAAGTATCGTCGGTGCTTTTTTTGCGGGCTTGCTGATGGCAGAACTTGAGGACCAGCATCTCTCCGATATGTTTGATTCTATCTACGAATTCCTCGTCCCATTTTTTTTTGTTATGATAGGTATGAAGATCGATCCAAAGCTGTTAATGGAGCCGGGTATCCTGCTGATAGCTGTTATCTACACCGTCATAGCAATCGTCGGTAAATATATAGGATGCGGTCTTGGCGCTGCGAGGTTCGGGTGGCGCGTCATGAACTTTGTGGGACTGGGTATGATTCCGAGGGGAGAGGTCGGTATGATCGTCGCCCTGATCGGACTCAACCTCGGGGTAATCGACAGTAAGGCGTACGCAATCATTATATTTATGGTTGTCGTAACAACACTGATCACGCCCTTCGTGCTGTCGTTCGTATCCAGGCGCTGGCAGGTGAAGTAAGGCCTTTTCGGGTTAGGACAGGTGTCTTATCCCCATTTTGGCTTAAGAGAGGGAAGAGTTTGAGACGATGCGAAGGAAAACACCAACGAACTGCCTGGTATGCTTTCATAGTATTCTGCGTGGACAGCTTCTTATCCGCAGAAGAGATAAGGCATTCTCTGGCACGAGATCCGGTTCATAAAAGAGCATTGTTTTACGAGCAGAGGCGAACAACTCTTTCCTCTCTCTTGTTTTGGGTTACGGGAAGCGTTATCTATGATCCCTTGCTGAGGGATTTAAAATACACCTCTAAAGACTTCTGCCCGTCGCCTTCGAATTCTATAAACTGGATGCCCATACCGGCGGCTTTATTGCCTCCTGTTCCCTTGCTTTGTTCCGGGCTGACATTGTGCACTACCTCGCCGATGATTTTGACATCCCGGGAAAGATTTGGAAGGGACAACTGCAACTCCACCATTGAATTCAGGGGGAGCGGCCTCTCCGTAGCTATAAAT
>DAHXOM010000384.1 GCA_027364825.1 bacterium
ATATTGACAGCCTTTTCCAACGGTATAAACACCTACCTTGACCAGTTAAAACAACAGGCACAGAATAATCCCGGTACAAATCCCCTGCCCTATGAATACTCTGTCATGGGGATAACGGTAACGGACATAAAGCCCTTCACCCCGCTGGACATCATCGCATTCGGCAAGTACATGTCGTACAGCCTGTCAGGAGAAGATGACGGGACCAAGATTACCCTTACGACATTCCTCCAGGGCGTGAGCAGGACATTTACATCCTCGTCTGCGGATCCGGGCCTTGCCCATTTTTCGGGGCTTGCATACGACATCGTGAGATCGGAGCCTGCTGCAAAAGCACCTGCAGTGCCTCTTCCCAATCTCTTTGCAAAAGTAACGACCACTTCCCTCAATACGCTGAATCTGCTCTCCTATAATAAGACCGGTACGGGAGGCATGAATCAATACAACAAACCTGCTATCAACCCTGCATCACTCAAAGGCGCAATGAATTTTTACAATTCAATATATAACGGTCCCATGGGTGCATTCTTCAAACCCCAGCCTTTGGGCAAAAAGGGCAGCAACAACTGGACAATAAGTCCTGCCCTGACCAAGAGTGGTAAGGCCATGTTGGCAAATGATACGCACTTGCAATTATTCAACCCTCCTATCTTCTATGAAGTACATGATAATACAGAAGACTTAGGAAACGGTAATATTGACGTTGCTGGTGTCGTATTCCCCCTTGCCCCGGGCGTCATTGTCGGACACAATGACAACATTGCATGGGGCGTCACGGTATTTGGTCCTGATATAATAGATGTTTATAGTTTCTCGGTAACAACAGGCTCTCCAGATACTGTCAATTATGACGGAGGCCAGTTACCGATCACAACAGTAGCCCTGCCCTTCACCTTTGGTGGAAAATTCAACGGGAATAAAGTAACATCAGGCACCGTCGATGTTTATTATGTGACACTGCCGGGCATGGGTTCGCTGCCCCTCATACCCGGGAGCTATACGCCCGGGTCCACATCGGCACTCGGTCTGACCTGGACAGGCTTTCTGCCGTCCAATGAGCTCGGTGCATTCTTCGGTATCGATCAGGCACAGGACCTCAACCAGTTTATAGCAGCACAATCGGACTTCAAGCTCGGTGCGCAGAACTTCGTATATGCAGACACTGCCGGTAACATCTACCTGACGGATCAGTGTACTATACCGGTACGCGCGGCAGGGACGCTGACCCACACTACGGTAGGGCTTCCCTATTCAGGCCTGACGTACGAGAGCTATAATGCTCCTCCATATCTGATACTGCCCGCTGGCAGTGCATTTACATGGACAGGCTTCCTGCCTGCTGCGGCAATACCCTTTACCACGAACCCATCGGTTGGCTATATAGCTACGGCAAACCAGGACACGGTCGGTGTTACATACAACAATGAACCACTCGACAACCCAAATTACCTCGGTGCGTTCTTTGACCCCGGGTTCAGGGCAAAAGAGATCAACGATGATATCAATGCGAATAAACCGAACATAGATTTTAATGTTATTCAGAATACCATGCAGGCAGACCATACGGACACGTATGCAAAGCGGATCCTGCCCTTCCTGCAGGCAGCATACACTTATTACACTGCAAATTATCCCACAGCGGTAACAACCATGGAAACGCAGGCAATGGGCTACCTCAATCAATGGACATTCGATACGCCCACCGGCATCTCCGGAACAACCCAGCAGGTCAATGACAGTATCGCGACGTCAATCTATGAAGGTTTTGCACAGGCACTGTTCCAGGACGTGTATAAGGACAAGTTTGCAGCACTCGGTATGACGGACCCGCCGGGCATCGTTGATTTTAACCTTATCACTTCAATGCTCAAGGCGCTCGAATATCCCACGGAAACAGCGCTGTACTCACCTGCACGCAAGCAGAGCATGCTGTTCGACAAACTCGAACTGGTGGGCGGCGGGTATACCTATACAACCCGGACCGTGGACCAGGTTATGATGGAGAGTTTTCAGGCGGGACTCAACCAACTTGCGACCAACGTCTTCAAGACGACCGATATGACGCAATGGCTCTGGGGGAAAAACCATACCCTGACGTTCATGAACCTTTTGAATTCTGCGGGCAATCTTTTCCCGCAGATAAACCTGCCGTCGAACGGAACAGGCTATCCAAGGCCCGGAAGCAACTACACGGTTGACCCCGGGGAGCTCGGTCCGAATGACTTTCAGATGAACTATCCGACAGATTACACCTACAACTCAGGTCCTGCGATCAGGTTCTCCGTAGAGATGAATCCCGGTGATATAACAGCGTACAATGTGCTGCCCGGAGGAGAGTCAGGACTCGGAACCGATCTCAGCAAGCCGCCGAAGCATTACGGGGACCAGGCAGCTATGTGGGTTGCGAACCAGGAACACCCTGAATGGTTCTATCCGAAAGACATAATCCAGCACACGGAATCCAGGACCATATTCAGTCCCCAATAATAAATACAAAACAGATCATGCTCTAAACCGGATCTACAAACCCGCCAGTTCGGAAGAACGGCGGGTTTGTTTTTGCCCTTTCACGTCTCTGATGGGCCGGTACAGGCATTGGGAATAAGTGGGATTTACGTTATGAGCAAAACAGGAAAGAGTTTGAGACGATGCGAAGTTCACCCCGTTCGAAATTCCGTACTCCCGGGCGGTTTCAACATACCATTGATCAACGGCAGTGGGTCAAGATCTTGCCCCACTGCCGTCGTATTACATCTTTTAGTCCAACGAGGTCCCCGTGTGCTACGCGCTGTAGAGTTCGTCTATGACTGCCTTATACTTTTTCTCTACCGCACCCCTCTTCACCTTTATCGTGGGAGTCAGCTCCCCTGTCTCCTGCGAGAACAATTGGGGTATAAGGGCAAACTTCTTTATGGTCTCATACTTTGCAAAACCGCTGTTCACCTCGTTCAATGCCTCTTCTATAAGCTCTTTAACCCGGGGATGCTCGATGAGTTCTTTCTCGTCGCTGTAAGAAATGCCTTCTTTTTTTGCCACATCTTTCAGCATTTCAAATGAAGGTACTATCAGTGCAACACAGTACGGCCTTTTATCGCCGATCATCACCGCTTCATCGATGTACATGTTCATCTTCAATTTGTTCTCGATCGGCTGGGGTGCTATATTCTTCCCTCCGGCGGTCACGATAAGGTCCTTCTTCCTGTCGGTAATGTGCAGGTATCCTTCCTTATCGATAAACCCGATATCTCCCGATGAGAGCCAGCCGTCTTTATCGAGGACTTCTTTCGTGGCTTCGGGATTCTTATAATATCCCTTCATAATATTTGCGCCCTTCAGTAAAATTTCGCCGTCCCGGGCTATCTTTAACTCATATCCCTTGAACGGTTTTCCGACGGTGCCGAACTTAACTTTTTTCGGAGGATTGGCCATAAAGATAGCGGATGTCTCTGTCAGTCCGTATCCTTCCACAATCTTGATACCGAGGGCAAAGAAGAATTCACCCAGCTCTTTTGAAAGCGGTGCACCGCCGGATATGGCAAACTTGAGCCTTCCGCCCACAGCCTCTTTAATCTTCTTGAACACGAGTATGCCCGCGAGTTTATATTTTAACGACAGGAAGAGCGGCAGAGGCTTGTTTTCCATCAGGTAGGGAGCGGCGGCACTGCCCACGGACACGGCCCAGTAAAATATTTTCCTTTTCATCGGCTTATCCGATTCGACCTGGGAGATGATCTTGCCGTAAACCTTTTCATACACGCGCGGTACGGAAACGAACATCGTCGGCTTTATTTCCTTCAGATTGTCGGCCACCTTATCGATACTCTCTGCTATCGCCTGGACACCTTTTGCATGGTACAGCGGCACATAAAAATCGGCAATCCTTGCGTAACCATGGCTCAGGGGAAGGAACGAGAGCATCACCTCTTCCGTAAGTTCGTCTTTAAATGAATCGTACGCAGTATCGGTGATTGACAGGAGATTCGATTGCGTCAACATGACACCTTTGGGATCGCCGGTAGTACCGGATGTATAAATGATTGTCGCAAGGTCCCCGGGATTTATATTCTTCAGACGTTTGTCCAGCTCCTGCCTCAAATCCGCCGGTTTACCGGAGACTGCAACATCATAGAACCACAGAACGCCCGGTTTATCGTTCAGCTTATCCATGGATATGACATACCTCAGGTTCGGCATGTCCTTTTTCTTCATGGCAACCTTGTTGTACTGTTGTTCCGTTGAAAGGATGATTCCAACTGCATCTGAATTATTGACGATATATGCAACCTGATCGGGTGTATTCGTTGCATAAATGGGGACGGTAACTGCACCTGCACTCTGAATGGCAATATCACTGTTGTACCATTCGTTCCGGTTCTCCGATAAAATGCAGACCTTTTCCTGGGGTTTTATCCCGAGCTTTATTAAACCGCAGGCAAGTGATTCTGCTGAATCTTTGTTCTGGTCCCAGGTTACATCGATCCATTTGCCTTCCTTCTTATGTCTTATGATGACCTTGCCTTTGTTCCTTTCGGCCTGTTTGTAACACATATCGGGAATAGATCTATACTCCATTTCATATCCTCCTTTTAGAATATTTCATAGCCTCATAAATCTATAATATTTTAAAACACGGAAGGACCAACAGTTTTCCGACGTGCGGTTTTTTTCATGTTCATGATATAACTGTTCAGCTGTTCA
>DAHXOM010000386.1 GCA_027364825.1 bacterium
ATATTATTTATTATATTACTGGTCAGACCAGAGTTGATATTTTATGGACAAAGATTTGTTAAAAGATAAAGATTGTACGACAGAAAGAAATGTAAAAATCCTGATCATCGAGGATGACCCGGAGTTTTCTTACTATCTTAAGATAATTTTTGAAGAATCTGGATTCGATACCATACTGGCTTCCGATGGTAGTATAGGTTTTCAACTTGTAAAATCATATATGCCGGATATTATAACTCTCGATCTTATAATGCCGAATAAAACCGGCATCAAATTTTTTTCAGAAATACGTAAGAACAATAAGTTTTGTTCAATCCCTATCATTATCATAACAAGTTATACAAGCAACACTTATCCCATGATAGATCTTAAAAAGGCTTTATATTCAAAGGCCTTGACTCCTCCTGACGGATATTTTGAAAAACCTGTTGAATCTTCGAAGCTTATTTCTGTTATCCGGAACATAGTGGCTTTAAAAAAGCATAGAGTACGTAGCTTGGAGGAATCTATAGTATGAGGACAAACGGACTTCATAATTCCTATAAAATACCACGCGATACGGGAAAAGTGTTTTTCTCTGAAAAAGCATATAGCGCAAGCGCATTCTTAAAATATCAGTTTAACCTCTATAAATCTATATATAATGCAGTTCCATGCTACATAACAATGCAGAACCGGGATTTTTTTATAACACAAGCTAATAAAAAGGTGTTCTCGGATTTCGGTATTATAACCGGTAAACATTGTTATAAAGTTTATAAGGGTAGTAATATTAAATGCAGCAACTGTTGTGTTGATAGATCGTTCCGTGACAGCAAACCGCATCTGCAGGAGGAATCCGTTATATTACATGGAGAAATCGGATATTTCCTTGTTCAATCATTCCCGGTATTTGATGAATACCGCCATATCACACACGTTATAGAGATAGCAACCGACATAACCGGTATCAAACGCGCTGAAAAGCTCACGGTTATTGGCCAGACAATGTCCGAAATTGCACACAATATAAAGAATGTAATCTCCCTTATGGATGCCGGCACGTACATCGTTAACAGCGGGCTTATGCACGGGGAACAGGAAAAAATAAGAAAGGGCTGGTCAATGATCCAAGGGAATATACAGCGGCTTTCCGACACGGTTATTTGTTTGCTCAACTATGCAAAAGACAAACCTTCAATAACGGGGCCCGTTACTATCAACGAGATCCTTGAAGACATTGCTGCCAGCATAAAAGAAAAATTAGATAATGAGCATATAAGACTAAAAATATCCCTTGATAAAGGAATAAAGACGATAAGCGGGGATCGCAATGGTCTTTATCACGCCATTTTGAACCTTGCCAATAATGCAAGGGATGCATGTATCATGGATAAGGGGAAAAAAGCTCATTATACCGTATCCATAAAAAGCGGCAATTACAGGGGAACCGGATGTCTTGTTTCTATTAAAGATAATGGATGCGGGATCCCGCAAAAAAACAGAGGTAAGATTTTCAAAGGATATTTTACAACAAAGCACGATAGCGGAACAGGAATCGGTTTACTGACGACAGAAAAGATTATAACCGGGCATGGGTGCAGGATTACTTTTGCATCTTCAAAAAATGGCACGGCATTTTCGATATACTTACCGTACAGGAGGCATTAAATGGAAGCAACTTCAAAATTATTGGAACAGGTCCAGCCGATTTCTCAACAGAGCGTCCCATCCTCATCATACAAAGAAGCTTTACCAGCTACCCCAAAAAAAGCTGGAGACTCATTTGATTGGGATACAAGGAAAAAGCTTATTGCAAACACAGATGAATGGAAAAGCAAGTTTTCCGAGGTCCGGCCATTCAATGTAAGTGGAGATGGAGAAAAAATAGGATCCGTGGTTCAAACAAACGAGGAGACCTTTACTGTCTGTTTAAACGGGAAACAATGGGAAGAAACCTATGAAAAAGTATGGACTCTTAAATTCAAAAATGATGGTAAAGCTGTATGCCTCGTAATGAAAGATAATGCCTGGACCGTAGCTGTTGACGGGCTTCAATGGAAAGAGAAGTTCGATTATGCATGGAATTTACAGATAGCTCTCAATGGCAGGGATATAGGCATCAATATCAAAAAAGATGATCACTATGGCGTTTGTTTGGATGATAAGCCATGGACGCAGGGTTTTGCCGATGTAAGGAATCTCTTTATAAGCCCTGACGGGACAATGTCCGCCGCCTCCGTCGCTATTAAAGGTCTTGCAGAAGCGGATATATTCGGCTTTCAGAAAGGCGTCTGGACTGTTGCTGTGGACGGTACACCCTGGGATAAGAACTTCGTCAACGTATGGGGGCTTGCCTTCAGTCCCGACAGCAGGCATGTTGCAGCAGAAACAAGGATAAATCTCTATGATTACGCGATTGTAGTGGACGGGATCCTGTGGCCGCAAACCTTTAAGTGTGTATGCGAACCCCGCTTTAGTACAAAAAATAATGTTATCGCCCCGGTTAAGATCCCACAGGGCTGGACACTGGCGATGGACGGGAAGCCGATATGGAAAACATTTGTTCAACTATGGCCACCGAAATTTAGTCCTGACGGAAAAAAGATAGCTGCCGTAGTGGCTCCCGACTTTGGCAGATGGACAATCGCTGTTGACGGCATTCCCTGGAAACAAACATTTAGTGATACAGTTTTAGACCCTGTATTCTCGCCGGACAGTAAAAGGGTTGCAGCGATAGCAAAGGAGTCGAAGGATCCAATGAATATGGGGTCGTCCCTCCACAGTATCAAAGGGAATGACCGGTGGACAATTGTTGTCGACGGCATCCCATGGGAACAGGACTTCGATATGATATGGGATCCGGTTTTCAGCCCGGATGGAAGTATGGTAGCGGCAAAGGCTGAAATCAATGGAAAATACTGTGTAGTTGCCAACGGTAAAGCGGGTAAAAAAATGTTCGACACGCTCTGGTCTCCGGTATTCAGCCCTGGTGGGGACAAGTTACTGATAAGGGGCATACAGGACGGGAAATACTACCGGTATGTTTTACCGAGAGAAGAAATTTAGGAACAGGAGCATAAAGCGATGAAATTCATTATGAGTGAAGGTTTCTATGCGTTTGTCAGCGGTCCGATGGTATGGGTTGCTTTTCTGGTGTTCATTTTCGGCAGCGCGTACAGGGTGTATAAAATAATCTCCGGTTTGAAAAAGGAAGCAGTAGTCCTGCCATACATGAGCTTTAAATACAGCCTGAGATCCATTGCCCATTGGGCCACACCCTTTGGTACTGTTAATTGGAGACGACACCCTATCATGACTGTAGTAACCTTCCTTTTTCACTTTTGCCTTATCGTAACACCGGTATTCTTATTGGCCCATAATATCCTGTGGTTGAGAGCGTGGCACATAAAATGGTGGACACTGCCGGAAGGCCTGGCCGACTTTATGACCTTGCTCGTAATGCTTTGCTGTTTATTCTTTCTCCTGCGCAGGCTTATTGAAAGGGAAGTGAAATTTGTCACGTATCCTTCCGACTTTTTTATCCTGACAATTGTATTCCTGCCGTTTTTCACGGGATTTCTGGCATATCACCAATTGTTCCTTCCCTATAAGGCCTTAATCATTACCCATATATTGTTTGGAGAGATTATGTTGATGGCAATCCCCTTTACCAGATTGGCACATATGTTGTTTTCCGTGTTTACAAGGGCTTACACAGGTTCAGAGTTTGGCATGGTGCGTCATGCCAGGGATTGGTAAAATCAAGCGCAGTACAATGAATCAAGTTTACGATGGAGGTATGGAATGGCAGCAGTAGCAGAAACAAAAGAAGTGAAAAAAATAATAGACCTTGGTTTAGAGGAAGGTGCAAAGAAACTTACCCCTGAACGAATAGAGAAGACCATAAACAATGCCTTAACTGCGATGGGTGGTGCCCGTTTAGACGCCTATGTATCAACCTGTATCCATTGCGGCCTGTGTTCGGAAGCATGTCATTATTATCTGTCGCATGACGGAGATCCGCATTTCTCCCCTGTCGGCAAAGTGAAACAAACCATGTGGGAGATCCTGAAACACAAAGGCCGAGTAAGTCCCGCTGCTATCAAACAGATGGCGGAAATAGCATACACGGAGTGCAATCTATGCCGCAGGTGCAGTATGTACTGTCCCTTTGGAATTGATATTGCCTATCTCATAAGTTCTGTAAGACGTATGTGTCATTTACTCGGTGTAACGCCCCAATACCTGCAGGACACGGCACACAGTCATTCCGCTACCATGAACCAGATGTGGCTCAAGCAGGATGAATGGATCGATACCTTATTCTGGCAGGAGGATGATTACAGAAGAGAGATAAAAAATCTCACTATTCCTCTTGATAAAGAGGGTGCCGATATCATGTATTCTGTCATTGGGCCGGAGCCGAAGTTCCTCGCCATGCTTATAGGTAATGCTGCCAAGATCATGCATGTTGCCGGCGTTAACTGGACGTTTCCTTCTTTTGACGGGTGGGACAACAGCGATATGGCCATGTTTTCCGGTGATCAGGAGATCATGGGGAGGGTAAAGAGGGCGCATTTTGAAGCAGCCATGCGGCTCAAGGTAAAAAGGATCGTCATGGGCGAGTGTGGTCACGCTTTCAGGTCTGTGTACGATGTCGGGAACCGGTGGTTTGGATGGAAGATGCCTCCGGTACCAATCATACATGCAATACAATTCTATTACGAGCTTATCAAAGAGGGAAGGCTAAAGATTGTTAAAAAATTCAAAGAGCCGGTAACCCTGCATGACCCCTGTAATGTCGTACGAGGAAGAGGTCTGCAGGAAATGGCACGGTATGTGATCAATGCCATCTGTGAAGACTTCAGGGAGATGTCTCCCAATAGAGAGCACAATTTTTGCTGTGCAGCAGGCGGCGGTGTTATCAATTGCGGTCCTCCATGGAAGATGAAGCGTATGGAAGGAAACCGTGTCAAGGCTGAGCAGATGAAGGCGACCGGCGCCCGTATCGTTATTACGCCGTGTCATAACTGTCACAGCGGTCTTGAGGACATAATCGGTTATTACAAGCTTGGCATGCGTACAAAGTTTATCAGCGATATCCTTGTGGATGCAATAGAGGTGCCTGAGGCAATGAAGGTCAAAAAATAGGTTGGAGGAAACGGAATGAAGAAGAGGTACATTTTCATAACAGTAGCAGGATTTCTTTTGATGCTTATTGCAGGCATGTCCGGCTTTGTTCATGCTGATCCAGTATATGATCCTGCTGAAAAGATCGTGAAAACGGTATACGACGACAAGATTGCGATTGCAAACACACCTGTGTTTGGAACATTAGAATATCCGGCAGTAATCTTTGACCATGACAAACACACGGAGGTCCTTGGAAAAGAAGGTAAGGGCTGCAATACGTGTCACCCAGCCTATGGAAAACAGGGCAATCTCATTGATTTTACTTTCCCCAAAAAAATGAAAGTCATCAGCGAAACATCCGGGAAATCCCTGATGCATGCCTATCATACAACGTGTATCGGTTGCCATGACAAACGGTTAAAAGAGGGGAAAAAAGCAGGCCCTATTACCTGCGGAAACTGCCACGTAAAAGGTATAGATGCATCGAAATATCAGTATCCTGCAGTAACCTTTGATTTTAAACTCCACGACACCCATGGAAAGAAATTACAGGCAAAAGAGATCGAAGAACTCCAGGCCGCGCATCTCGCATCACCGGTGGTTGTCCGATTTGAGTCCGATAATCTTGATACAGCGCAAAAGGATTTCATAGAGAAAAAAGCCGGTGAAAAGAATTGCGCGCTCTGTCATCATAGTTACGATCAGAAGGATAAAAAATTAATTTACGAAGTAGACTACAACAAGGGAAAAGAAACAGACAGGGCATGGGCATGCGAAGATTGTCATGATATTGAAGCGCAGGGAAGTCCTTTGCTTGCCGCCGATATGAGCCTCACGACACAAAAAGACCTGTCCATGGAAAGGGCCGGTCATATAAAGTGTCTGAACTGCCACCTGCTGATAGCTAAGGAAGAAGGCGCTGATAAGGCAGGGCCTTCTCTTTGTTATAGGTGTCACGAGAGAAAGCATGAGACAGCTAAAGAGCTTGAACAAATTCCCCGGCCCAGGGCCGGTCAGCCGTTAACCTGTACGATACATGTTAAGGACGCAAAGATGAAAGCTGTTCCCTTTGATCATGCATTTCATGAACGG
This sequence comes from bacterium, assembly GCA_027364825.1. Classification (GTDB taxonomy): domain Bacteria; phylum JAMCPX01; class JAMCPX01; order JAMCPX01; family JAMCPX01; genus JAJYLM01. The sequence goes on from DAHXOM010000386.1 coordinate 6,208, forward strand.
AATATAGAAAGTTGTAGTGCCTGCCATCACGAGACGTTATATAGCTGCGACAAATGCCATACCTTAGACGGTAGTGTAAAGGGGAAGGGTATTAACCTGTCAGATGCCTATCATGACATCTTTTCGCGGAAGAGCTGTGTCGGTTGTCATACAACAGAAGAATCAACGAAGAATTGTTCCGGCTGCCACCGTCCGTCTGTCATTGCAAAAGAACCGTCAAAGCAGATGTGTGTGCGCTGTCATTACGGCACGAATAAGGTCGCAATGCCGGCAACGCTTACAACAGCAGGCCTTAACGATGATATCGTAAAGAAAGAAGTTGTTATAAAGGAACTTGAAAACCAATTTAAACCCGTTAAATACCCCCATGAAAAGATCCTGATAAAATTGGCCGACGTTTCAAACAGCAGTAAGCTTGCGACATACTTTCATGGAAACATTCAGACACTGTGTGAAGGATGCCATCATCATGGAGATATCAATGCCCAGATCAAAAAGGATAGCCCGCCGTCATGCGGTTACTGCCATAGTACATATTTCGAGCCTTTAGAGTTAAACCGGCCGAGGATGCTTGCTGCTTTCCATGAGATGTGTATCCAGTGCCACAAGCAAATGGAACTGAAGAAACCAAAGAAATGTACGGATTGTCATGAGTTTGCAAAAAACGATCAAGGGAAATAAGGAGACAAAAATGTATATAGTCAAACAGTTGTTTACGCCGATAGGTTATGAATATCTCATAGCTATTCTGACGATGTTTGTATTCATATTGTTCTATTACTTTGTGAGTACCCCGAAAAGAAAGTATTAGTGATGTTAGCAATGATGGAGGCTGAACATGGGTATTGATAGAAGAGAGTTCCTAAAACGTACCGCAGCAATTGCCGGTGTTACCCTGCTCGGCGGCAGCAGTATAGCACGGGCAGCGGAACAAAAAGATTTTTCAAAATTTTTTACAAACAATACGGTCAATGAAAGGGATTGGAAGATATGGGAAGAGAGAAAAGATCGGCATCCACTGAACGGAGAACCCTATGGTATCCTGGTTGACACGACTTTTTGTATCGGGTGCCGCAGATGCGAATGGGCTTGTAACAATTGGAACAAAAACCCAAATCAGCCCGTAGAAAAGTTTGAAGCATCGGTCAATGAAAAAAGCTCTGTTTTCGATGAGGTGAGACGGACACATGCCGGCAGTTTTACCGTCGTCAACCGTTTTGAGGGAAAAGCCCATGACTCTGTCTATGTAAAGAAACAATGCATGCATTGTGTTGATCCGGCATGTCTGAACGCATGCTTTGTGGACGCCTTTCGGAAAACACCCGAAGGTCCCGTCATTTACAATCCAAACGTATGCATAGGATGCAGATACTGCATGGTTTCCTGTCCTTTTGGTGTTCCAGCGTATGAGTATTATTCTGCTTTTCATCCTCAAATTACAAAGTGCACCATGTGTTACGACAGGGTTGTAAAAGGTGAAATGCCCGCATGTGTCGAAATCTGTCCGGCCGGCGCTTTAACATTCGGCAACAGGAGGGAATTGATCAAAACAGCCCACCAGAGGATAGACGACAACCCCGGTAGATACACGAACCATATTTATGGGGAACAGGAGGCAGGCGGAACAAGCTGGCTTTATCTTTCACCGGTAGACTTCAATCAAATAGGTCTTCGGACGAATATCGGTACAACGCCTGTTCCAGACCTTACGAAAGGGTATCTGCTAGGAGTAAAGATATTCGAAATGGTGAGCGCATGGCCCCTTGTTTTTGGAGCTTATTACGCAGTGTCAAAACTTCGCGAGCACAGAAACGAAAAACACACCGGAGGACCTTCGGACAGCGAGAAAAAGTCATAGATTATAAAAAAGGAAGGATTACGTATGGACAATACAAATTCATGGTTTAGGAATAAAATAATGCTGGGAATGACACCGAAAGAATATATCAAGAGCAACCTTACCCTGCCGAACCTTATAGCCGCTCTCATCCTCTGTGTGTCGGTTCCAATTATGGTTTATAGAATACTGTACGGTCTCGGTCCATCAACGAATCTTTCCGATAATTACCCGTGGGGGTTATGGATAGGATTTGATATCCTTGTCGGTATTGCTCTGGCAGCTCCGGGGCTTACCCTCGGCACGGCGGTTCATCTGTTCGGAATGGAAAAGTATCATCCTCTTGTCCGTCCTGCTATTCTTTCAAGCCTGCTTGGGTATATTTTTGCGGTGATTGCCCTGATGTTTGATCTCGGGCGGTATTACCGCATTCCCTATCTTCTCGTATGGTCGTGGGGGTTCACTTCGATCCTGTTCTTGATAGGATGGCATTTCTTCCTGTATATAAACATATCTATCGTTGAATTCAGTCCGGTGGTTTTCGAATGGCTCAATCTGAAAAAATGGAAGGATTTTTTCAGTAAATTAACCGTATGGGTCACCATCTTCGGGGTTATCATAGCGGCCGGGCATCAATCGGCACTGGGTGCATTGTACCTTGCTGCACGGGCAAAGCTCTATCCCTTATGGTACTCGACTTTGTTACCCATATTTTTTCTGCTGTCCGCTATCTTTGCAGGCATTGCCATGGTTATCGTAGAAAGCTCACTGTCGCACCGGTTTTTTGCAAACCAGGTAAAAGGTTTTGATCACGCTGAATTTGATCAGCTTACCATCGGCCTTGGTAAAGCAGCATCTTCAGCCCTCCTGGTATATTTTCTATTAAAGGTATTCGATCTTGTACGTTTGGAGAATTGGATCTATTTAAATACAGCGTACGGTTATTTGTACCTCGTCGAGGTCATAGGCTTTGTTCTTGCTCCGGCCATGATGTTTTTATATGCGGCAAGGAACCAAAATGCAAAACTCGTACGGTTTGCAGGTGTCTTAACAGTGCTTGGTGTTATATTAAACAGGCTCGATGTGTCCATTGTTGCTTTTAATTGGTACCTTCCATCTTCTGAAAAGTACTACCCGAGATGGACAGAGATCATGCTTACCCTCGGTGTTATCACACTGCTGGTCCTGTCGTACCGCTTCATTGTAAATCGTATGGCAGTACTTCATGAATACGAGGAGCCTGAGACGGAATCGGTGACCGCGACAGATAAAAAACAGGCGGTTAATTTTTAAGAGTAGCAAGAGGTCATTGGAATGAAAACAAGCAAAAAAAACATCTTAATAATAGAAGACGATACCGATTTTGCCGGTTTCCTGAAATATCTGGTAGAGGAAGCCGGCTATACCGCCCTTACGGCCAGCAACAGCGTACAGGCCAACAGGATCCTGTTAAAACAAAAGCCGGATCTTATAACACTTGATCTTCTTTTGCCCGGAGAAACAGGCATAAAAATTTTTAGAAAAATCCGCGGTTCACAAAACTGGAAAGATATACCGATCATTGTAATCACCGGCGTTGATGCCAATACAAACCAGGAGATCAGTTATAAAAACTTTTTAAAGGGTGTCAATTTAAAAGCACCCGAGGCTTACCTTGAAAAACCAATAGAACAAAATTTTTTGATAAAAATGGTTGATAGGTTATTGGCTGCAGCATAGGAATAACCGTCTTTTATCCGTTGCAGGATTTACCGATCAGCGTATCATGCTTTTATAGAATTCCTCTTCCTTGATGGACTGGATCCAGAGCATATCGGAAACGATACTGAAATCAGGGATATCGGATTCGCTGATCTCTTTGAAGACAATAGATATATCGGTCCAGCGTGATGCAATCTGCTTCATCATTGATACGGCCTTTTTATTTGCAAAAGCTTCAAGAAAATCCGCATACATTTTTCTGAACCCGCCGCCCCCTGTTCCCCTTTTCTCTATTACCTGATACGCAAAGCGCGCAAGCCATTTCCAGTCCGGAAGTTCCTTCCATTCCTGGACCTTTTTGGATGCAAGCTGAATACCTTTTACACCGTAACCTTCAAAATCGGCGGATGATATCATGGTGTTTGCATTCGATACAGCTGCCATGGTAAAGAGTTTTTTCTTATGCAGTTCGAAGGCGGGTTTTGGCAGGGGAGCAAAATGGGCGTGTTCACCCTCGGGAAAGTTTCCATGTATTATCCCTTCAATCAGGGAACCGAAACCGCATTTCGTAAGCCCTTTTCGCTCTGTATCCGAGATGTAAGCACTATCATCGTCAAGGTTGTACCCCCACAGAATTACAGCATGACCCGGAAAATGTGTTTTGCTCTTGTAATAATCAAGATAATAAATATCGGTCCTGAGCAATACGGGAATATTATTGTCTATGCTTGAAATGAGCGCAGATTTTATACCTTCTTCCGTATCAATCTCCTGCCACTTGAAGTCAACGCCGATATTGTCGAAGAATTTCTTTTCTATATCCGCTGATCGGTAGTGCATCATTCTTGACGGGCTCAATCCTTCGATATACCAGAACCCTATACCTTCTCCCGTGCCGAAACACTCGGGTTCTGTCAGCGCATACCCGTAAAAATTCATAAGATCGCACAGTGCAGATGAAGCACAGTGCTTTCCCGGTTTATGAGTCCAATGTTCTATTATCTTTTCAGGCATTTTCTATGGATACCCTTTCGAATCATACCAACCAATTATTGCAAAAGCTGTTTGAGTATTCTCTTGCCTTCTTCTACCCCGGGCTGGTCGAACGGATTTATCTGATAAAGATATCCTATGAAAACAACCAGCAGCTCAAACAGTACAAACAGCTCGCCAAGGGTTTTCGGGGTAAGCTCGGGTATGGATATCGTTATTGACGGACGCGATGAGTTGATCAGCGACATCCGTGTTGCATTCATCTCCGCATGGAGGAGCATATCGAGTGTTTTACCGAACAGGTGCCCGTATTCAACATCAACCGGCGGAACAGGAACAATCTTTTTTTCCTTGATAGCTACCTTGGCTATCTCAATAAACGTTATGAGCTTATCAGCGGGCCCTTCTTTATAGAGCTGAAGCTGTGAATGCTGGTCTGTCACGCCGAGCGCCCTTACCGGCGTTGTGCCGGTATGGATCTCTTTGCCGTCCCTTGAATGCTTTTTTCCGAGGCTTTCTGCCCACAGCTGGGCAATCCATTCAGCGAAATCCGTAAGGAGTGAAGAATACGGCATAAAGACCATGATATTTTTGTTTAACTGCCTGTGCATAAGATAGTATACGATAGCTATTTCCCCTATGTTCACGCCTTTGGTTTTCATGAATGAATCCCGGATCTTTTTTCCCCCATCCACAAATTCGGATATATTGATATCCATAAATGAAGCGGGAAATAATCCTACAGAAGATAGTACGGAATATCTTCCGCCAACATTCTGCGGTATGGGAAGTACAGGGATACTGTACTTCCGGGACAATTGATACAGTGCCCCGATGTCCGGTGTTGTTATAAAAACAAAGTGTTTGCTCAATGACTTTGCACCAACCAGTTTTTTGAAATCGTTAATAAGGATAAACAGTTGTGCCATAGTTTCAACCGTCTCTCCTGATTTGCTTATGGCAATAACGAGCGCCTTCTTAAGATTTACCTTCTGGAGCGTAAAGGAAAACAGTGTAGAATCTATATTGTCAAGGACGTGTATATTCACCTTTGATTTTGACGTATAAGCAAAAGCTTGCTTTATGGCACGTGCGCCAAGCGCAGAGCCGCCAATACCGAGCACCATAATATCTGTATATTTCGACAGGGGGTATTTATCCGCAAGGGCCTTAATACCCTTTATCATATCCGCATCATCGAGGAGAGACAAGAATCCTGTCTTGTTGTTTGATATCGACTGCAGAAGATCTTCTGCAGTTACATTCATTTTGTCCTGCACTGCCATGATAGCATTCGCCGCAAGACCATCCTTTGAAGAGAGGTACTGGCTCATGGCAAAATTAGTATTTATTGATATGTCGCCAATGTTCATAATTTATACAGACAAAAACATTTCCCGTACGTTCTGCGGGATCATGCAGGCTTTCATGGTCGCAGGATTGATTGAAACAGTTACGGTATGCGCCGTAGCAACGATGCGATCATGATCCTCATCCTGTGTTATTTCGTATTCAAGGGTAAATGCCCTGTCCTTCATCTCCTTTAATTTAACGTAGATGTTTAAAACATCGTCTGCGGTTGCTGTGCTCTTGTAATGTATGCATGCCTCCACGAGCACAAAGTCTATGCCGTATTTCAAACGGTCTTTTACCGATATGCCCGCCTTTCTGAGAAACTCGATCCTTGCTACCTCAAGGTAGGTCATATAGGTCCCATTGTTGACAATACCCTGAGCGTCGGTTTCTACAAACCGTACCCGTACCTGTGTTTTGAGATTAAAACCTTCCATGTCTTGTGCCTTAATAAACCGAAAACAGCTTTGTTATGTGGGTCAGGAGCAACGGGTGCTTCAACAGCCCCTGTATCTTCAGCTTGCCATTGAATAGCATGCCGAGAATTTCCCTGCCGGTCTTGTCAAAATAATACGGCAGTCCTGCCTTTATTTTCAAGGTGCTAAGTTTCAGGATATTGTCCGAATCTGTTTCTATCGTTAGTTTGCACGGCTGCTTTATCCCGTCGTAAATAACAACACTGCCTTTATTGCACTCAAGCGTCAGGCTTACCTCAATATCCCTGGCCGAGATCGCAATATTGCCGTTTAATGCAGTTAAATCCTTCGCACGCCCGGGGTGATTGCCTATGTTCTGGGACATCAGGTCCCTGATCATGGCTGCCAAGCCGTTTTCCTGCGCCCCCTTATCCAGGGTGATCTGCCCCATGCTCAGAAGGCCTGTTTGAGTATCTTCAATGTTTCTTCCGGATCGAATATCGGCTTCGCATTGTAAACGATAGAACCATCTGAGATCGCATCCTCGGCAACCTGCTTCAGTCCGTCTTCCTTGACGCCGACTTCCCTTAACTTCTGCGGCATTTTTACACGCTTGGTGAGGGTCCAGATCGCCTCTGCTGCTTTATGTGCGGCAGCTTCATCACTCAACCCCTTAATATCGACACCCATTGCCTGGGCCGCCATCTTATACTTGTCTGCCACTGCGTCCAGATTGTACTCTATACAATACGGCAGCAGGATGCTGTTCGCGACTCCGTGGGGCACACCGAACCTGCCCCCGACACTGTGCGCGAGGGCATGTACAACGCCGACCTGCGCATTACCGAAAGCAACGCCTGCCAGATTGGCTGCTATCTGCATCTGCCCCCTTGCCAAAATATCCTTGCCATTATCAACCGCTTTCGGCAGGAATTCCACTATCAACCGTATTCCCTGCAATGCAAGACCGTCCGTGATGGGTGTTGCCTGCTGGGAGTGCATTGCCTCTATACAGTGGCTCATTGCATCCATGCCGGTTCCGGCGGTCACATTTGCAGGCATGCTGAGGGTCATCATGGGATCGAGTATGCCGACATTCGGAATTATATAGTTGTCCGCGTAGAGGAGTTTCCGGTGTTTTTCATGATCTTTAATGACTGCTGCGTAGGTAACCTCACTGCCGGTACCTGCCGTGGTCGGAATAACGATGTGCGGGGTAATAGGCCCTGTTAAGAAATTAATGCCCGAATGATCTTCTATCTTACCGCCTAAAGCAAGGACGATGGCAATGCCTTTTGCCGTATCTATGGAACTGCCGCCGCCGACTGTTACAATACAATCAGCACCGACGGACCTCGCATAATCGGCACCTTTATTCACGATATGGGTACCCGTGTCCGGTTCTATATCGGAAAACATGCCGGCAAATTTGGAAGACAGTGATTTCTTTACCTTCTCGACCATCTCACTCTTTTCAAGGAATTTATCCGTTACCAGCAATACCTTCTTTCCTTTCAGAGCTTCCACCTCCTGCAACACCTCGCTTGCCGAGCCCTTGCCAAAGATGATTTTTGTCGGGTTACGATATATAAAATTCAGATCAGCATCATACATACAGTACTCCTTTTTTTGAGAACTATCATCAGGGCAGGGATAAGCCTGCCCTGTAATAAGCGTTATTCGTCAACAAACTTGGTGTCTATCATTGTTGCCGAATCAACAAGGTCCTGTGCAGCTTTGACAAACCGTACGATTGTCGGGAGATCGCCCTTGAGCTTTAACTTACCCTGCATCATACCTTTTACCGGGTCGAGCTCCTTTTTGAGGACGGCCTTCCAGCGCGCGTATCCGCCGGAGATCACAAACTTGGCTTTATTGGCTTCATCTACCGATACCCTCTTTGCCTCTTTACAAACGCCGTGATAAAGGTCAAGCCATACCCCGACTGCTGTTTCATCCGCTTTGAGCTGCTTGCTCAAAATAGGATCAAGCCGTGCCTTTTGAAGGGCATTTTCATCGTCCAGCTCAAGAATAAGAGCAATGGTGCCATGCTCCCAGTTTGCCCCGGACTCTTTGTAGTTAGGGTTTGAATTGATCTTTACCTTGTACTCCGCTATCCATTCTTCACTTGGAAAAGGAATTGCCATAATTCTTACCTCCTTTTTTATATTTTTTATCACACTGTTTTAAATAAACAAGCTATTTGTTACTTACGCATAAGCTGATGCAACATTTCCATTGCGCCATAAACCCTGTCTTCAACAAGAGTCCTGTTTTTGCCGGCAGACGTGAAGAATACCTCAAGAGACTTCTCTTTTAAGAATCCTGCCGGGCTCGATTTGATATATACATCCGGAAACGCAGCGGAAACCTTATCAAGCAGTATCCTGAGGACACTTTCATCGTAGCTTTTTGTCCGGAGGGATTTTTCGAACCAGACGTTGTTTGATACATGCTTTTTGATCCAGTCAAGAATAGAGGTGTCAAAGATAGCCTTTGCTTCAGCAGGTATACCGGGCAGACAAAATATGGCTGTAGTGCCTTTCTTCAAAAAAACAGCGGGCGCAGTACCGACAGGATTCTGAAGAGGTTTTGCTCCTGCGGGCAGAATGCCCATCTTTATCCTGCCTTCGTTCCATCCTTTGGTATGCAACAGTCCCTTCCGGTATAATTCGTCATACCGTTTTTCAAGCATTGCCATGGCCTTTTTGTTTTTTACGAGGCTCTTGTTGACGGCTTTTGCCGCTGCCTGAAGCGTCATATCGTCGGCGGTTGGACCAAGCCCCCCTGTTGTTATAATGAGCGAGGGTTTTGATGCGAGTGCGGTTCTTATTGTTCTAACGATATCTGCGGAAACATCATCTATGACATGAATACTCAAGACCCTTGCGCCGAGCAGGGTAATGTTGCGCGCAAGGTAATTGGAATTGGTGTCCAGTGTCCTGCCGTTTATCAACTCCCTGCCTATTGCGATAATAACCGCATCATCATTCATGGGTAACAATATACATAATTTTTAACTTATGAAAGCAAAAATCATGGAACAAGTACAAAAAGAGGAATGCAGCAGTGTCATATTTTTGTCCTGTTGAGTATCTCTGTCGCTTTCGTGCAAACATTGTCCGCGGTTAAGCCGTATTCCCGCATCACCGTATTTCCCGGGGCAGACGCGCCAAATTTGTCGATTCCAATGGACCCTCCTTGCTCTCCTGCATACCTGAGCCAGCCCTGGGTGGAGCCTGCTTCAATAG
>DAHXOM010000388.1 GCA_027364825.1 bacterium
ATATTGAACTCTCCGGACAGCCCCTCTATCTCCCTTGATTTGAGGCTGAACTCTATGCCCCGGGTATAACCTGCCTGAATATTGTACGGTACATAGATATTGGAATTGAGCAGTTGATTGTAATCTATAACATTGGTCATAAGTTTGTAATACCAGGTAATCTTTGCAAGCAGATAATCGGTTATCATCTGCTGGTCGCCAACCTCAAAGTAGTTGTCCTGTTCAGGGTGTAAAGGTATGCTCATGTTCTGGTTTGCGAACATTGGTATGGAATTTACATGGATATTTTCAAAGGGTGCAGGCTGGAAAAAACGTCCATAATAACCGTGAATGGAATTTGTTTTTAAGAGTTTTACAGCTATGCCGATACGCGGGCTTACCTGATCGGCGGTCACATATTCATTGATGTAATCATACCGTAACCCTGCATTGAGCGTTACCGGGTCATACGATAATTCATCCTGCACATAACCGCTGTAATCAAACCCCCTGTCCGTATGGTTATCAAAAAAAGGCGGATAGATTTGCGGATTTTCTGAGAGAAAGAAGTTCTGTCTGTTGATCAGGTATTTATAGCTAATGCCCGCCTTTATCTGATTGTGCTTGATTATGTCGTTTGCATAGTTTGCCTGAAATCCGGAACCGAGGAATGATTCTGCGACATTGTTCATATATGCCGGGGCGGTAACCGTTCCCCCATAAAGATCAGCAGGGCTTCCGGCAGAGCCAAGCGTGGAGCCTCGTCTGTACACAGATACAACAAGGTTTGAATCACTCTTGAAATTGTGGTGCCATAGTACGGTTTCATAATCATTGGATTCGTTCTGGTTGTCATTGACACCCAAAGCCTTCTGTACGTCTGTATTCGGTATCTGGTATTGAGAGATATTGCCGTACAACAGGACACTCAATCGGTCATCGTTATCGATCATGTAGCTAAAATTACCGAACAGCGCATGTTTGATGAGCGCATCATGGATCGGATTAACAACAGGGGTATCTATCCCTCTGTCCGTCATATAGCTTATGCCTGATAAGGCATACGTGAATGCGGATTTGTTGCCGGAGACATTAAAGTTTATGCTGTGCGTGTTAAAGTTGCCCTCTTTTATACCTATCTCTTTTTCCGATTGCTGTATGGTTGTAATGTTTACCACACCCGCAAGACTGTTCCCATATTCAGCGGGATAACCGCCTGTCATGACGTCGATACTCTGAATATCCTGGGGATCCAATATATCGGAAAAACTACCTGAGACAGCAGAGGGTATGTTAACGCCGTCGACTCTGTACGTTATTTCTGTGTGGGCACCGCGGAAATGTACCTCGCCAAACGGTCCCTGGGCAGCACCGGGAACCGTATAGAGTATTCTGGACAGGTTATCGCTGCCTGCCAAAGCTGATACGGTCTTGGGGGATATTTCAGTGGAAGATGAAGAGCTTTTCGTGTTTATAATCAATGCCTTTGCATGTACATTATAGACAAGTTCGTTGGAGAGATTGATATTGTGGAGTGAAACCCTGTTCGCAATAATATTGATATGCTCTGTCCGCTCTTCAAAGCCTTTAGAATTTACCTTTACCACGTATGTGCCGGGTTTAAGGTTACCCACTATACATTGACCGTATTGATTGGTGGTATAAGAAATAGTATTACCGCTTGCAGATACGGCCACAGTAGCACCTGGTAATGGCTTGCCTGTATCACCTATTGAAACATGCAGTATAAGTGTGCCGGATAAAGGTACAGTGTCCGCTCTTAAAATACCGGCACCAACGATTACCATTGCTGTTGACAGTATGATTACATTTATAAATTTCATGAGAACCTCCTTTGTCCCTTATTTTTTGATTATTGTTTCGAGTAAAAAAAGAAAGGCATACCAATAGAAGATATCTGCAATATCAGAAACATTCTTTGATCTTTTCGCATTCCTCTATCAAGCGGAAGATGCCTTCAGTGTTTTCCCTTAGCAACTATCCGACAATTGTCATTCTGAGGCACAGCCGAATAATCTCGTCGTTATAACTTGCTAAAAGATGAGATTCTTTA
>DAHXOM010000394.1 GCA_027364825.1 bacterium
GTATGAGACGAAAAAGAGAATTTCTGATCCCTTTAGTTATCGTAACAAATATACTATTATTTGTTTCACTATCCCATGCAGGATATGCGGATGAACCGGTTACGTTAAAACTGTGTATTGATAAAGCAATCCAGAACTATCCTGTATCCGGATATGCTCGTTCAAATGCAAATATATATGGTGCTGAATACAAGGGATATAGAGCGGGTCTTTTGCCGTCTATTAATATTTCATCAAGCTATGGCAGGGCCTACGGATACGACCCTGCAGTAACGAACGGAGGTATTGCTTCACTGCAGGCAGTAGCGCAGGTCGATCTGTTCAACCCTTCGAGATGGCTCTCCGCAAAACAGTTGAGGATGTCGTATGAATCGGCAAAATACCAGCAGAATGCCGTTGAAAACGAGCTCGCCTATACAGTCAAGAATACATTCATAGATGCTGTAACGTATGGAGAGCAGATCAGGATCCTGCAGGATAATGTAAATAGTCTTGAGGAATACCTGTCACTGACAAGAAGGTTACTCTCCACGGGACTTGTAACTCAGAACGATGTGCTCAGGACCCGGATAGAGCTTGATAACACCATGGCAAAGCTCAAATCATTTCAGATAAAAAGGCTTTCACAGCTCAATGCTCTTGCATCATTAACAGGTATCGGCATTACACCCGGAACTATTTTGGCGCTTGAATCAATACCTTTCACCATATCAGCCGTTCCCGCGGCCAGCGGTACAATCTTTGACAGCAACCCGGCATTGGAGGCGGTAAGGTACGAGCAAAGGTCGGAGAAGTATAATGTCGGCGTGCAAAGATCCAAGCACCTGCCTACGCTGAGTATTGAGGCGGATGCAGGATGGCTGGCAGAGCCGCAGCCCATGGCTTATGGCCAATACCGGGGCTATTCTTACCTTGCCATGCTCAACCTGCCTGTTTTCGAATGGGGGGCTGTTTCATACAGTGTAGACGCTGCCAGAATGAAGCTTGAAAAAGTGCATTATAAAGAACAATTGCTTGTCAGCGAGCTGAAGCTTTCCTATAAAAATGCCGTCAAGAACCTGGCAAGCGCTGTTGAGCGTATCAACCTTTATCAAAAGGATATAAAGCTGTCCAAACAAAATTTCGAGTATTCTGAAGCACGCTACACCGGCGGGGGCAGGATAAGCAGTTACGAGGTCTTACTGGACAGGCAGCTGATGACCAATACCCAGATGGATATGGCAAATGCCATGGCTGATTTTTATAAGGCATTTTATGAGATACAGTTTTTAAGGGGTGAGATTTATGGAACAGAAAAATAAAAAGAGCGTATTTTCAGACTCTGTCGGACGAGTCCGACCTGTCAGACTGGCCGGACCCGTCTTGTTTGCCGCACTCTTCCTTGCTTCCTGTTCGTCAAAACCGCAAACGGCGGAGCAGGCCCCTCAGGTTGAGGTTAAGGCTGTTCAGGTCCAGCGGGGTAACGTTAACCATCTCATTCAGGCAACAGGCAGGGTGGATGTTTTAAAGAAGGTTGAGATAACCTCACCGGTAGAAGGTGTTGTAACGGAGCTGTTGGTGAAAGAAGGAGATTTCGTTAGGAAGGGTAGTATTGTTGCACGGCTGAGACCCATTGAAGCGGAAGCAGCAATCAGGGGCAGTGCAGCTTTACAGCCGGCAATGAAAAGGTCCTTTCTGAGACTCGGAATTATATCTTTATCGTCGCCTTTTAACGGTTACGTGAGCAAGCGGTATGTGAGTAGTAATGCACTTGTCCAGGTAAGCGCCCCTCTTATCTCGGTGGAGGACCTGTCGAGCACCTATCTGAGCGTAGACCTTCCTTCCCTGTATCTGGAACAGGTTAAGATCGGGGATCGTGTGCTGATACACTTCTTGTCCTTTCCGGATGATGTATTGGAGGGAAGAATTGCAACAATCAATCCGACCGTATCGCAGGAAACGCAGACCGTTACACTCAACGTAAGTTTTCCGAACAAAGATCAGGAGGTAAAAGACGGGATGTTCGCGGTCGTTGATATCGTCAGCAGTACCCATAAAAATACCCTGGTTGTTCCCAAGGACGCTCTGCTCTTTGATCCCGATACCGGCAGGGAATTTGTCATGGTCGTAGGCCAGGATTCGATTGCAAGGTCTGTTACCGTTACGTCAGGTTATGAAGAAGACGGCAAGGTGGAAATCCTTCATGGTCTCAATCAGGGGCAGCTCGTTATTACGCAGGGCAATTACGCACTGGCAGACGGGACAGCGGTGAAAGTGGAAACGAACGGGCAGTGACAAATATCAATAATTCAATATTAAAGATTCAAGATTCAAAACAATATTATGGACATCTCCAAATTTTTCGAAACACATAAAAAAGGCATCATATTTCTCTCCGTTGTACTGGCGGCAATAGGTGTTATCCTGCTCAGCACCATGCCGGTCGCTATCTTTCCGGCGATCACCTTCCCAAGGCTTGTCATTCTTGCGGACAATGGGGATACGCCCATCGAGAAGATGATGATAGAGGTGACAAAGCCCATTGAAGAGGCGGTATATTCCGTTCCGGGCGTAACGGACGTGCGCTCTGCAACAAGCCGCGGCTCAATGCAGATCTTCGTAAACTTTGTCTGGGGTACGGATATGTTCAGGTCTCTTCAGTTGACCCAGAATGCGATAAACCAGATCCGGTCGAAATTGCCGCAGACTGCATCTGTTACGGTAAACTGGATGAGGCCGAGTCAGTTCCCCATTATAGGACTCAGCCTGACCTCGGAAACACTCAACATGGTACAGTTGAGAGATATAGGATATTATACACTCAGACCCATCCTCGGCAGGCTGAAAGGTGTATCCCAGGTTGTGGTGCAGGGCGGCAAAATCAAGGAATACCACGTCGTTATAAACCCCCAGCGGCTGGTTGCATACCACCTTACGCTTGATGATGTGATCAACGGATTGAAAGAAACAAATATTATTTCGTCCGCAGGTTACATAAATAAGAATTATGAACTGTACATGGTCCAGCCGACAGGGCTTTTCACCTCCACAACGGCGATGAAGGATACACTGATAGCAAATAAAAAAGGCGTACCCATTTATGTCAGGGATGTTGCAAAGGTAGAAACATCGGTTAAAAAGCAATACATTCGTATAACAAGCAACGGTCACAATGCCGTCTTAATGAATGTACTCCGCCAGCCGGGTGCCAATACCATAGAGATAGCAAAAGAGCTCAAGAATAAGCTTGATGAGCTGAAGCCTCAGTTGCCGCCGACACTGCACATATCAACATGGTATAACCAGTCCGACCTTATCGAGCAGTCCTACGGAAGCGTCAGGGATGCGATCTTGTTTGGTATTTTCATTGCCATTGTCATAATATTCTTATTCCTGAGAAATGTAAGGATCATGTTCATTACTGCAATAACCCTGCCTACCACCCTTATCATAACGGTGGTCCTGATGAAGTTTTTCGGTCAGACCTTGAACCTTATGACCCTGGGAGGTATGGCTGCTTCCATAGGACTTATTATCGATGATTCTATCGTTGTCCTCGAAAACATTATCAGGCATTTCCATGCCCACGGATCAAAGAAAAAGGCAGTTGAAACCGGTGTTAAAGAGATGCTGCCAGCTATTATTGGTTCAAGCCTGAGTACGATCGTGGTTTTCTTCCCGCTTGCTTTTCTCGGCGGCGTAACCGGTGCTTTCTTTAAGGCGCTTGCCCTGACCATGGCATCCGCCCTGACCGTGTCTATGGTCATCTCTATCACCCTGACACCGGTACTTGCCATGATCTTTCTCAAGGATACGGAAAAAGAGGCAAAAGAAGGCATGCTCATGAAGGCATTGAACGGCAAATATGAGACGGTCATGCAGAAGATTATACAAAAGCCTTTGTATGTGGTGCTGGCCATTGTTGTGCTGGTTGCAGGATCATGGATGATAGAGAGGCATTTGAAAACAGGATTTATGCCTGCAATGGACGAGGGCGCATTTGTCATGGATTATTTTACACCACCTGGAACAACGCTTGAGGAAACGGATCGCATACTTCAAAAAATGGAAAAAATTATACTGAGTATGAAAGAGGTTAAATCCTTTTCACGGAGGACAGGCACGCAACTAGGGTTTTTTATATCAGATCCGAATACGGGTGATTTCCTCATTCGTCTGAAAAATAATAGGAATAAATCAATCGAACAGGTGATCGATGAACTGAGACAGAAGATTTATCAAGCAGAGCCCGGCAAGGTGTATGTAGATTTCGGCCAGATTATGCAGGATCTTATTGGCGATATGACAGGCTCTCCGATGCCTATTGACATCAAGATCTTCTCTGCCAATACCGGTATGCTCGATACCCTTGCGAACAAAATAGCGGCTATTATCTCTAAAATTAAAGGTGTTGCTGATGTCTTCAATGGTATAACAATTAGCGGTCCTGCAATAAATATAAATGTTGATCCGCTCAAGGCAGGGCTTATCGGCGTTACGCCGCAGTATGTGTCCGATTATGTTACAACTGCTTTGTGGGGCACCGTGGCAACAAATGTACGGGAGGGAGAAAAGGTTGTCAATATCAGGGTACTGATGCCTGCATCTGAAACAAACACCATAAAGAAACTTGAATCAATGCAGATCGTTACCCCCAATGGGCTTGCAGTCCCCCTGAAATCCATTGCCAATCTTGAGGTCTTAGGAGGCCAGGCAGAGATTGACCGGGAAAACCTGAGGCAGATGCTTGCGGTTACCGGCAGAATAACCGGCAGGGACCTTGGAAGCGTTATGCGGGATGTCCAGGCAGAACTGGCACGCAAGCTTACACTGCCGCCCGGTACCACCATAAGCTATGGAGGCGTTTACAGAAATCAGCAGGAATCATTTAAAGGTCTTCTTATGGTTCTGCTCATGGCCGTTGCTCTGGTATTTACCATTATGATCCTTGAGTTTGAATCGCTTGCAGTTCCGCTTATCATTTACAGCGTTATACTCCCATCGTTCTTCGGTGTGCTTGGCCTGCTGTATTTGACCGGAACCCCGCTTAATATCTCATCACTTATGGGTGCTATTATGATCGTAGGCATTGTTGCTGAAAACGGCATATTTGTCGTCCATTATATCCAGGATGCTTTGAAGGGCGGACTATCTCTCAAAGAAGCTGTGATAAAGGCAGGCAGCCTGCGTATACGGCCTATCCTGATGACGGCACTCGCGGCAATACTCGCTTTAATGCCGCTTGCACTCGGGCTCGGGACCGGTGCACAGATGCACGAGCCCCTCGCAATAGCCATTATCGGCGGATTTTCGTTATCCGTATT
>DAHXOM010000395.1 GCA_027364825.1 bacterium
CAACAAGACTCCTGGATGCCAAATCGTATATAAATTTTGTCGATCAGAGGACCGGCAGCAAGTTCGAGCTGACCTCTGATTTCGAGAAAACCAAAAACCAGCTCATTGCCATTGCACCGGAGGACAAAAAGGTCATAGAGGAATTTTTTCAGTCGTGCCTTGTCATGGCCGATCTGCAGATACCGACCGGCGATCCATCTGCAAAGAAGGGCGCCCTCGGGCGGCTGGCAGAGCTCTGGCAGACGGGAAAAATGCTGAGATATTTCCTGAAGTACCATGTGTCCCTGAAGGAGTATGTCAAAAAGATAAAAAACACATGGGTGCAGGATATTATCGTCAACCTGTTCCTGCAGGACATGACCACCTTGTTTTCCCTGCTGATGCTCGGATATCTATTCCAGGGCAAGCTCGGTATGGTCGAGGGGGGATCACTCAGGTTCGTGCTGCCCATAGAAAAGCGTTTCAAGTCCCTCGGCGGAAAGATAACCTATAATGCAACCGTTGAAAAGATCGTTGTTGAGAACGGTGCCGCTGCAGGCGTCAAGCTTGCCGACGGCTCTGTCCATCGATCGGATATCGTAATCTCCGCCGCAGATCTCAACTCGACGCTGTTCGACATGCTCGATGGAAAGTATATGAGCAAGAGGTTTGAGCGCATGTTCAAGGACTGGAAGATGTTCAGTCCGCTGATGCTGGTGAGCTTCGGCGTCAAGGGTGAAATAAAAAAATACCCGCCGGTGAATGTGTTTTTCCTGAAGGAGCCTTTGAACATCGGTAACACCGGTGGACAGGCTCATGGTCCGGGATTACGGCTACGACAAGGTCATGAACCCCGGAGACAGGACTGTTATCCAGGCCGAGATCGAAACAGAGTATGATTACTGGATGGATCTGCGGAAGCATGAAGAAGAATACTATAAAGAAAAAGACAATATTGCGCAAAAGGTTTTGGGTAAGCTGGAAGAGTTCTATCCCGGCATCAAGGCAAAGGTCGAGATGATCGACGTTGCAACGCCGTACACGTTTCTGCGGTATACCCGCAATTACCGGGGCGCATTCGAGGGCTGGCTCATGACGGGCGAGACTCTCAAGATGCCGGTTCCCAAGACCCTGGACGGATTGAACAACTTTTATCTTGCAGGACAGTGGGTGGAGCCCGGAGGCGGCGTGCCGACTGCTGTTGCATCGGGCAGGAGGATAATCAAGAAGATCTGCTACAACGATAAGAAGGATTTTGTAACGAAAAATCATGGAAATGCCGGCAACCCCTAAGTTCGCAGTCGTAATCCCGGTCTATAATCATGAATCCAGACTCAGGGCTGTCATTGAAAGCGCCCTGCGTCTCCGCCTGCCGGTCTATGTTATAGATGACGGATCAACGGACACTGCTCCCGTCATTCTGAAATCCATTCCGGGTATAACGGTCCTCAGTCATTCAAAAAATCTCGGGAAAGGCGCGGCACTCATGACCGGTTTCGCGGAAGCTGCGGGGGTGGCGGATTTCGCCATCACCATAGACGCGGACGGCCAGCACGATCCGGCAGATGCGGTTCATCTTATGGCCGCTGTGCAATCAGGTGTCCATGCCCTTGTTATCGGCAGGCGGGAAAACATGCTGAACGACACAGGGATAAAATGGACCAGCCGCTTTGGAAGAAAATTTTCAAACTTCTGGGTGCGGATGTCCGGAGGACCTGTACTGTCGGACACGCAGAGCGGGTTCCGCATCTATCCCATCCGGGAAATGCTCGGTATCAGATCAAGGTCGAGAAGGTTCCAGTTTGAGGTGGAGATCGTGGTGCTTGCGCATTGGGTGCGCATACCGATCGTTGAGGTCCCGGTCAAGGTTATTTATCCCTCAAAAGAAGGACGTATATCCCATTTCCGTCCATTCGTTGATTTCTGGAGGAATGCAGGGACGTTTACCAGGCTGATCACCATGAGGATCCTGCTGCCGCTGCCATTGAGACGGAGGCTGATACAAAAATGAACGGACAATCATCCCTGATCAGATGGAAGGCCGTTGTCGTGGTCATCCTTGCATTTACAGGTTTATATATAGCCGGCGAGCGCAACCTCAGGATAGAAACCGATATAGCAGCAAGCCTGCCAAGGCATGACCAGGTCATCGCGGATGCCCGGTATGTTATGACCCATTATCCTGTATTTGACCGTGTGTTCATCGATGTCGGTGTGTCCGGACAACATGCGGATGACGGTCTTCTTATGACTGCTGCAACCACTCTCCAGCAGGGACTGCAGGCAAGCGGACTCTTCAAAGAGGTGGGATTGGGGGCATCGGTCGATGCCATGCCGCTCCTCCTGTCCCATATAGTCTCCAACCTTCCGTCCCTGTTCACCCGGAGGGAACTGGAGACCTCGGTTCTCCCGTTATTGGGGAGTGCTTCGGTCCGCACGCTCATAGACCGTAACATGGATACCCTGCAGGGGCTTGAGGGAATGGGGCAGTCCGGTTTGATCGCCCGTGATCCCCTGGGACTGCGCAACCTTGTACTCGCGCGTATGGCCTCGCTCCTGCCTGTCAACGGCGCAACCATTACGAATAA
>DAHXOM010000400.1 GCA_027364825.1 bacterium
ATATATAACTGTGTTTTATCAGCCGGCTTACTTGCTTATTGACAAACAAATCAAATTATCCTAAATATACAATTGTTATGAATACCAATTATAAAAACAAAGAAAAAATCGATAAAATGCAGGATGCAATAATAAAGGCGGCAATCAAGGTTTATGCCGCAAAAGGCATGCATGGCATAAGGATAGCTGATATCGCAAAAGAGGCCAATGTTTCCTACGGGCTTGTGTATCATTATTTTAAAAACAAAGAGGATGTTCTGAATGCCATATTTACGAAAAGCATCGGCATCTTTCTACGGGCCATCGAGAATGCTTCTATCCAGGAAAAGAGCCTCGAGCAGAAACTCGGTTCAATAACGACATTTTTGTTCAACGCGTGCAAGGAATTCCCGGAGTTTATGTATGTGATTATGTTTGAGGTCATCTGGACGCCGAAGTTCCTCGAGACAAGGAATTTTATCAGTTTTACCAAGGCGTTTACAACCTTTGAGAAGATATTGATCGAATACAAAGACAAAGGTGAATTAAAGAAAAATATAGATACCACGGTCAGCACCTACATGTTTTTCGGCGGGCTTGAGATGCTTCTGACCGGTATCGTCTTAAAGGCCATACCTGTCGAAAAACCCGAGATGTTCCAGAAACTTTCGAATAGTTTTATCAATCAATACATAAACGGTATAGCGTCGGACAAAGAGCTCAATAAGTGATCTCTGTATTGAATACAAACATGTCGATGAAAGTGTCATTGCGAGAAGTCACGCCAAGGGCGGGACGACGAAGCAATCGCAGCGAAGAAAGATTTCTCGACCCAGCTTCGCTGTGTGCCTGTCGTTCGCAATGACGGCAAAAGAGCATTGATCCCGTTTGTCTTAATACAATGTGGACCGCGTGTAGTTATGAAGTCAAAGGAGGTAGTGTATGGAGTTTAGCCTGTCAAAAGAGGACCAGGATTTTAAAGAGAGTGTTTATAGATTCGGATTAAGAGACCTTGCCCCGCTTTCCCAGAAACTTGAGTATGACGACAAAGAAGAATTCATTGTAGCAAATTGGAAGAACATGGGCAAGTTCGGATTGCTCGGTCTGCCTTACCCGGAGCAGTATGGAGGGGCAGGGGCGAGTGTCCTGACAACAACGCTCGCTGGCGAGGCGCTTGGATACGCAGGCGTGGATGCCGGGCTTTTGCTTTCCTGGGGTGCTCACATGATCCTGTGCGGAGTGCCGATATGGCAGCTCGGTACCGAGGAGCAAAAGAAGAAATACCTCCCCAAGCTTGCAAGCGGGGAATGGATAGGCGGACTCGGGCTTACAGAGCCGAATGCGGGCTCTGATGCGGCAGGCATACAGACAACAGCGGTAAAAAAGGGTGACCGGTATATTCTCAACGGATCAAAGATGTTCATTACCAACGGTCCCGTCGGCAATGTGTTTGTTGTTGCTGCGGTGACGGACAGGTCAAAGAAGGCTTTCGGAATCAGTGCTTTTATCGTCGAAAAGGGTATGAAGGGATTTTCTGTGGGGAAAAAACTATCAAAGCTCGGTGTCAGGACATCACCAACATCGGAGCTCATCTTCGAAGACTGCGAGGTTCCGGAGGAGAACATACTCGGAGAGCCTGACTTTGGTTTTGCGAATGTCATCAAACTGACCCTTGAATGGGAAAGGAGCTGTCTGGTTGCACCTGCAATAGGCGGACTGGAGCTCGGGTTGAAAAAGGCTGTGGAATATGCGCGGGAGAGGAAGCAGTTCGGCAAACCGATCATAAAATTTCAGGCGATACGGCATAAGATTGCGGACCTCAAGATGAACCTCGAGGCTGTACGGCAGATCGTGTATAAGGTTGCGTGGATGAAGGACAGGGACATACCTGCGATGATGGATGCGTCTGTTGCGAAGCTGTTTGTTTCCGAGATCATGGAGCGCACGGCATCAGAGGTCCTGCAGATCTTCGGCGGTTATGGATTTATAAAAGAGTATCTTGTTGAACGGGGTTACCGGGATTCAAGGCTTTCTTCAATAGGCGGCGGCACATCCGAGATACAGCGGGGCATCATTGCGCGCTCTATCCTGAATTTTAAATAGGGAGGCATTATGGATTTTGAACTTACGGAGGATCAAAAAAAATTAAAAGAATCATTTGCCGGGTTATGTGGGAAGGAGATTGCCCCAAGGGCGGAATTCATCGATAAAGAAGCCGCGTTTCCCAAGGAGAGCATCGAATTGCTGGGCAGATCGGGTTTTCTCGGCATGGGCTTTCCCGAAGAGTACGGGGGAAACCCCGGAGATCCCATAACAAAGGCAATACTCGGAGAGGAGCTTGCAAAGGCTTGCGCATCCACGTACCTGTCGGCCGGTGCTTCGGCAGGATTGTTCGCAGTCCCTGTGTGGAAGTTCGGGACAGAAGCACAGAAGAAAAAATACCTTCCTTCTGTCCTGAGCGGCAACAAAATAGGTGCCCTCGCAATCACCGAACCGCACGCGGGTTCCGATGTTATGGGTATCAAGACAGCCGCACGTAAAAAAGACAAGCATTGGGTTATCAATGGCTCCAAGACCTTTATAACAAACGGACCGGTTGCGGACTATTATGTTGTCGTTGCTTATACGGATAAGGAAAAGAAAAGGGACGGTATCAGCCTTTTTCTCGTTGATAACGGTACCAAGGGTTTTTCAAGGGGTAAGCCTTTGGAGAAACTTGGGGTCAGGGGATCGCCAACTTCAGAGCTGTTTTTTGACGACTGCGAGATACCCGAAGAAAATCTCCTCGGGGAGGTCAATAACGGGTTTTATCAGCTTGCGCGGACACTTACCCACGGCAGGATCGGTATGGCTGTTTACAGCCTCGGTATTGCCCAGGCATGTCTTGAAGAGTCCATGAACTATGCCCAGGAGAGGACTGCTTTTGGCAGGAAGCTTGCCTATTTTCAGGACATACACTTCAAGATAGCGGATATGAAGATGTACATAGATGTAGCGAGGGAACTTATATACAAAGCAGCATGGATGCTTGAACAGGACGACCCGCAGTCCATACTCTTTGCTTCCATAGCAAAACTATTTACGTCGGAACATGCGACGCGGATCGCGAGCGACGCGGTCCAGATCTTCGGCGGTTATGGCTTTATGAAGGGGTATAAGGTTGAGCGGCTTTACCGGGACGCAAAGCTCGGAGAGATAGGTGAAGGTACTTCGGAGATCCAGAGGGCTATTATAACAAAATTTGTGGAAGACCTGTACTAAAATCCAAAAAAAAGGAGTTATTGTTCAGACGGTGTATGCCAGTGCAGGCTGCAAAACCTGATCCTCCGTGACGTAGCTTTTCTCAAGCAGTGATATGAACTTCTTTACGAAAAGGTGGTTCAGTGCGTGTCCGCTCTTGTAGCTTGTTATGTGTCCTTTGAGCGGGTTTCCAATGGTATAAAGGTCGCCAAGGAGATCGAGTATTTTGTGACGGATAAACTCATCCGGGAATCTCAGACCATCCGTATTCATGATGTCGTTTTCATCGAGTACGATTGTGTTTTCAAGTGATGAACCTTTTGCCAGCCCTAAAGACTGCATTGTGTTATAGTCCTTTAAGAATCCAAATGTCCTTGCTCTGGATATCTCGGAATAAAAATGTTCAGGGGTATTGTGGTACGTGAATTGTTGTTTGAGTATCTTCGGATGAGCAAAATCTATAATACCGTCTATAGTTAAAGTCAAAGCCGGTCTGTATTTTATATAGCCATTGTTATGTTCAACCATAAATTCGGATTCTAAGGTAAAAGAATCTTTCTTTACCGGCAGGGTAAAAACACCTGCATCCAGTATTGCCTCTGCAAATAATGATGCACTGCCGTCTCCCCCGGGTACTTCATCACCTTCGATTTCAATGATCGCACTATCTATTCCGAAACCATGGAGTGTACTTAAAAGGTGCTCTACCGTGAAGATGGTGAACTGATCATCACCTATGCTTGTTGCAAACATAGTGCTTTTAACTTTATCGATGCCGAGGGGTATATACTTTAAGGTACTGCCGACTTTTTTGGCAAACAGTATACGGTCATTTCCTGACGCAGGGTGAATGGTTATCCTCGAAAACTCTCCGGTATGCAGGCCATAACCCTCGCATACGATCTTTCTTTTTACAGTTCTTTTAAACATAACAACTGTAACATAAGCAAAGATCATACCACCTGTAAAACTCTTATTTTACAATACGATGCAGCTCAATGATTTGTGGCAGATGTGATAATAACATCACAGAGAGATAATATTATGCTACATGTATGTGGAGCGGCGCACCACCCACAACATGCAGGTGGATATGATAGATACTCTGGCCTCCCCATTGTTTTACATTAAATACAGCTTTAAAACCCTTTTCGGAAATACTTGTTTTATCCGCCATCTTTTTTGCAACAAGCATAATTTTTCCCAGTAAGAGCTGGTCATTATCCGTTATGTCTGCGAGCGTTGCTATGTGCTTTTTTGGTATAATCAGAAGATGTACCGGGGCTACGGGATGCAGATCGTTTATCACTACCACATCATCATCCTCATAGAGAAACTGAGACGGTATCTTTCTTTTTACAACCTGACAGAATATGCAATCTTCCATGGCTTCCTCCTGACAAGCATCTGGTATCAAAAGCTTTGTCGAAAGGCAAGGGATTTTGACCTGCAATGAATCCAAGAATTCCCTCTCTACCTTGCGCGAGAGGGTTAAGGGGGGGATAACTCGCAGCAAGCTGCGAGTTATCCCATTCCTACTGCTGTACAAACGGTATGGCTTTAATATCTTTCTTGAGGCCGACACCCATGGTAAGGATGATCTTAAATGCCTCTTCTATGGATATATTAAGCTCATAGAGACTTGATTTTTTTACAAAGAGAAAGAACCCCGATGTCGGATTTGGAACTGTAGGTATAAATACGGTCAAACTTTCCGGTTCTGCCATATTTGCGATCTCCGCCTTACCCACAACAAACCCTATGGCATAACTGCCTGCCCTTGGAAATTCTACGAGCACGACATGGTTGAACTGTTTTCTGTTCTCTGTAAAAGCATCGGTGATCTGTTTTGCCCCGTGGTAGATTCCTTTGATAAACGGGATATTCGAAAACGCATCTTCCATCAAACTGAGCAGTTTCCGTCCTATGTAATTATAGGTCATCAATCCTATGATAAATATCAGTATAAGGGCGATGATAAGACTTATGCCCCGTACATGGATATATGTTTGAGGATTTATTATACTCGGCAGCATACCAAGCAGGCTGTCCGACCATGAAATAAGCACCCTGATGATGAAGATAGTTATTATAACCGGTATAAGAACAGCTAAACCGGCAAGAAAAATATTCCTTATTTTGACGCTCAATTTATTTTTTATGCTGGTTTTTATTTCGGTCGTTGGGGGGATTGAGCTATTCAACAAAGATGTCCTCTTCTGTTGATCCCTTTTCATTTTCTACGTAGGAGATCAGGTATTTTTTGCTCTGCTCATCGAGTTCCAGGAACTTTACACCCATTCCCGGAAGTGCATCCTGGGTCGGTTCAGTCCCGGGTTTATATTCATGCGACCATATTACCTCGCCTTTGGCTTCGATAAGCTTGATTGCGCCCGGCAGCCTGAAGCGTATGTCAAGCATGGTACCCTTTTTCAAAGGCGATCCTGTCTGGATGAGGAACCCTCCGATACTCATGTCCGTTGTATAGTCAATCTTGAAATTATCGGTCCCGGCTATAGAAATAAGAACGGGTATGCAGATCAACCTTCTCTGTTGTTTTCGTATCTGGTGGAGCAGATTTAAATCATCGTTCATAGGGGTGTAACTTCTATAAGCAGGCTCCTCGTTCTTGGCCCGTCAAATTCACAGAAGAAAACAGATTGCCATGTACCAAGTACAAGTCTTCCGTTTTCAACAAACAATGAGAGGGTAACGCCTATCATGCTTGATTTAATATGCGCATCGGCATTGCCTTCTTTATGGTTATACTCCCTGTTTGCCGGTGCAATCCTGTCAAGGGTATCAAGGATATCCTGTTTCACTGCAGGGTCCGCGTTCTCATTTATCGTGATACCGCTTGTCGTGTGTGGTACGAATAAATAGCAAATACCTCTCACAATACCCAGTTTTTTCAGCAGTCCGTTCACATCGGCTGTAATATCAATCGCCTCTATTCTTTTTTTTGTAACAACAGATATGTGTTTCATGGGTAAAATTCTCTAAAAATAAAGCCCCTGCAATACAGGGGCTTACTTATATAGTCTGCAATCTTTTTCTGCGGCATATTATGGTTGAACATTAACGATGCTAACAGAGCCGGTGATAGCTTCCCCATAGCTCTGACCTATAACTGCGTGGGTAGTAGCATCACTCGCCTGTACTTCATAAGCGTCTGGTGGCAAATTGAATGCTAAATAGTCGCCAACACTCGAAGTTGCTGTTAATGAAGGATTCGGTAAACCCAATGATGGAGCTCCATAGAAAAGACCTGTTGTAACGGTGACACCGGTTGCAATGTCGGTTAGTGATACTACGGCATTCGAGAGCAGATTACCGCTGGCATCACTAATAGTGCCGACTATAGCACCTTTTGTTGGATCCTGAGAGGTACCAGCGCTACCACTCGCCATAGATACTATAGCAGGAGACATGATTTCCACAGGTAATAATGTGTTGGCATCTGTCGTGGAAATAACTTCGCCAAATTGGTATGTATCTACATAGCTCGAAGCGCTGGCTTTAACAGCAAATGGCGTGCCAACGGGAAGGCAGGCTGTCGCAGTTCCTGTTGAACCGGATGTAACTGTAATATCCGGGGTTTGGTTTGCAACCCTGTTACTTGTTGAGGTAAACAATGAAACTGTCGCCCCTGGAACAGGAGCATTGAGCCCATAGCTTTGCACGCTCAATCCGATTAGTATCGAGCCCGCGGCACATTGACCTGTTGGGGTAGGTGGCGGCGTTTCCTGTGTTGTGCATCCGAGCAGCTTTTGCATGTCACTGGATAGATTTTGTGAACAAATGGTATTATTACTTCCGGCCGGCACATATCCAGGGCCGCCGCTGCAGTTGCTCATGAAGGTTATGAAAGAAAGTAACATCAACACGGTAAATAGCTTCCCTTTATTGTTTGTTATTTGTTTCATAGGTAACCTCCCTTAATTTTTTATAAACATACAGGAGCATTTGTGTTGTGTCAAGGATAGTGTTTGTTTGAGCAATCCCTATTCTTACAGACTGCTTCGTCGTTGTACTCCCCGCAATGACGGTCGTGAATTCTGCAATTTAACCCGCACGAGGCCCGTCCTTTTTCGCCTGGTAAACCTCGATGAAAATCCTTGATGCAGCCCCCTTGCCTATAGCAGACTTTGTGCCTTCGGATGAAACAATGATAGGTCCGCCCGAAGCATTTACAACCTGTATCTTACTTCCGGTTCGTATGCCGATGTTGATAAGTTTTTTTATGAATCCCATTCCACCGGCAACCTGTTTTACAATCCCCTCCTGCCCTGATTTCATAGTGCTTAACGGGCTGAGCAGCGGCTGTTCTTTCTTGTTGGTTTCAAATTTATCTTGATTTGTTTCCATATCTTCTTGATAATGATTTTCAACAAGAAAGTCAACTGTTGTCTTCAGATCCAACAAACGGTGCGGAACAAAAGATGCATTCAGCCGTTTCACCCCGTTACACCTGTCATAAAAGATATAATTGTAATTAATATTATCAACCATTGAAAACAAAAGCAGGTGTAACGGGGTTTACCTCTTTATATAACTCCCCCGTTTATGGCAGGGAAAGCAAAACCGCTTTGCTATCGAAGCATGCGACATACTCCTGCGAGCAGTTCTGCTCTTTCTAACGGGGGTGATAAGGACATTGATGAAGAGTAAAA
>DAHXOM010000001.1 GCA_027364825.1 bacterium
GAATATATGGTTCTTGGACACTATCCCTTTTGCAAAGAACAATCCTATAAGGAAGAATAAAAATAAGATTGCAAGGCTATGTTTACGCATCAAACTATAAATAGTAGAGTTTTGAAAAATTGCAAGCAGTGTGTCCTTTAATTGACAATAGAAAATAGTTAATTTAACCTAAATAAGTCACGTTGGGAACGGCAGGACATTAACCGTGTCATCAGGAGGGAATAATATCTTCTTTCTGCATACCTGCCGTCCCGCTCAAGTGCGGTTCCGCCTCAGACTGAAAATGGCCGGGGTTTCCAACGGGCTAAAAAATATAAAAAGGAGAAACAAAATGGATACAATTGCTTATGCAGCAGGGGCTCCTGCGGCAGCACAGGGTGGTATGTCGGGATTGATGAGTATGTTCTTACCGTTGATCATAATATTTTTTATCTTCTGGTTGTTGTTGATAAGGCCTCAGCAGAAAAGGGTAAAAAAACATCAGGAATTCCTTTCCAATCTTAAGAAAGGTGATGAGGTAATTACATCGAGCGGTATTTTTGGTAAGATAACAGGCATTGCAGATAATGCCCTTACCATCGAGATTGCCGATGGTGTTAAAATCAAAGTGGAAAAGGCGCATATTTCCGGTTATGCGGCTTCCAACCAACCCGCTTCTGTTGATAAAGCCGGTAATACCGGCAGCACCGGGAAATAGTTTTTCCAAACGGCAGAAAAATATAAAATGGTGCAAGGAACGGGATACAGATGAGTATTGAGGCAAATAATGATCTTCAACACATTGTAAACGATCCGAGGACGGTCATCTACATAGACATGGCTGACCAGCATCTTGAGCGTATAGGATATACCGAGCATGGCAGAAAACACGCGGAGTTTGTCTCTCAAAGGGCCGGTTATATATTGGAAAAGCTGGGCTTGCCGGAAAAGAGTATCCGGCTCGCGGCAATAGCCGGATATCTGCACGACCTCGGCAATTTAATAAGCCGCCATAACCATGGATTTTCAAGCGCTTTCCTTGCAAAGGATATACTTGCTGAGAACGGCTTCAGTATCGAAGACACTGCTATGGTAATGAGTGCAATCGGCAATCACGAGGATAACGGCGGAGAGATCACGAACGAGATAACCGCTGCTATAATAATTGCAGACAAGACGCATGTTCACAGGGCACGGGTCAGGAATAGAAACTTTATATCGTTTGATATTCACGACAGGGTCAATTATGCTGTTACCGAGTCCAGAATAGATATCGACAGCACAAAAAAAGAAATCATCCTGAATCTTGTGATTGATACGGCAATATCAGAGGTTGTTGAATACTTCGAAATATTCCTGACAAGAATGCTTTTATGCAAGAGGGCTGCCGAATACCTTGGAACAAAATTCTCGATGTTTATAAACAATGTTAAATTAATTTAAAGGAGCAAAAATGCGGAAGAATATTGTATGGAGATTTGTGCTTGTAGGATTGCTTACCGTTATCTCTATCTTTATAGTTTTACCATCGTTTGTAAACCAGCTTCCACAATGGTGGAAGGGGCTGTTACCGTCGGCAAAACTTAATCTCGGTCTTGATCTGAAAGGCGGCACCTATATTGTATTCGGTGTCGATATCGATAAGGCCGTTAAGGATGACCTTACAAGAAAGGCAAACGAATTAAAGGACTTGTTGAGCGGTAAAAATATCGTGGTTCAGTCGATTTCTGTGACGACGACAGGGGAAATAAATCTTAAGCTTTCCAATATCAATGATACCGACAAACTATTGACCGTATTGAAGGACGATTTCCCGGATCTCCAGAAACTCGACGTGTCCCAACCGCCCTCGTTTGCATTTGCACTCACCACTGCTGAAACAACCTATATGAAGAACAACATATTGAATCAGGCGGTCGAAAACATAAGGAACAGGGTAGACCAATTTGGTGTAACCGAGCCGATTATCCAGCCTCAGGGCAACGACCAGATTATTGTAGAGCTGCCCGGTATCAAAGATCCTACCAGGGCGATAGAGATAATAGGGAAGACCGCACAGCTGGAATTTATGCTTGTTGACAATAACCCCGCATTTTTAGCCCAGATGATAAAGGATACAAAAAACCTGCCTGATGGAATTTATTCGGGTTCAACACCGGTGACCCTGTCAACAGGGGAAACGATCAACAGCCCGTATCTATGGGCGTATAATAAAAACCAGCTTGAGCAGTTCCTCGCGGGTAAGGTGCCGTCCCAGTACGTGGTCGGGTACCAGGTAAACAGGGACAAAAATACAAACCTTACTACGTACCAGACGTATATCCTTGAAAAGGATGTTTCCATGACCGGCGACATGCTTACGGATGCAAGGATGGAGATAGGCGGTGAGTATAACCAGCCTTACGTAGGTATACGGTTCAATTCAAGGGGAGCGAGATTATTCGATCAGCTTACAGCAGCACACGTAGGAGAAAGACTTGCAATCGTGCTTGACGATATAGTCTACTCTGCACCCGTAATACGCGAGCGGATAAGCGGAGGCGTTGCCCAGATAACAGGCAGCTTTACGGAGAATGAGTCAAAAGACCTTGCAATCGTGCTGCGGGCAGGGGCTTTACCGGCTCCGGTCAAAATACTGATGAAGAACGTTGTCGGCCCCACCCTCGGTTCGGATTCCATACGTGAGGGCATGACTGCGGCAGTCGCGGGAGCCGTATTTGTTGTTGTATTTATGCTCTTATATTACATCATTGCCGGAGTTATCGCCGATATCGGTTTGATCATAAACGTTATTATGCTTCTTGCGATACTCGCACTGTTCGGCGCAACATTAACATTGCCGGGAATTGCGGGTATTATTCTGTCGATAGGTATGGCCGTCGATACGAACGTGCTGAACTTCGAGAGGACAAGAGAAGAGCTGAAACTCGGTAAACCCATACGTACAGCTGTTGATGCGGGATACGATAAGGCATTCTATACGATTATAGACTCCCACATTACAACGTTGATCACGGCCATTATCCTGTATATTTTCGGGACCGGTCCTATCAAGGGCTTTGCGGTGACCCTCAGCATCGGTGTTACGTTGAACCTGTTTACCGGGCTTTTTGCGACAAGAACATTCTTTGATTACCTGAATTCAAAGGTCAGGCTGACGAAGCTGACGTTCCTTGAATTTATAGGTAAGACAAATATTAATTTCATGGGGGCAAGACGGTTTACCTATGTGATATCCGGCATCCTCGTGACTCTGGGTATTATTGCCGGCATTCAGATAGCACGCGGTAAAGCGAATATCGGTATTGATTTCGGCGGAGGGACAGCCGTCCAGATAAAATTCCAAAAACCCATTGGCATATCGGACATCAGAAAGGTGCTTGAAAAGGCCGATATACCGGGCCCCGAGATCCAGGAGCTTCCCAAGTTGAACGAGTTTTTGATCAGTGTAAAGAAGATAAAGCAGCTCCGTGAAGATATAGCGGACAAGATCATTACGGCGCTGAAAACCTCGTTTCCGGATAACGGCTTTGAGGTGGAAAATACGAATGAGATAGGGCCCGTTGTCGGTAAAAACCTGCAGAAGAATGCACTGTGGGCGGTCATTTTCTCATTGATAGCCATCATCATTTATATAGCATGGCGGTTCGAGTTTAAATTCGGGGTTGCCGCAACATTAGCTACGGCACACGATGTGCTTGTCGTACTCGGCATATTTTATCTTCTGGACAAGGAGATAACTCTGCTGGTCGTTACGGCACTGCTGACCCTTGCCGGATACTCCCTGACCGATACAGTCGTCGTGTTTGACAGGATTCGGGAGCGGTTGAAAACGAGGAAAGGCGAGACCCACATAGAGATTTTCAACCGGAGTATCAATGAGGTGTTAAGCAGGACCATAATAACGTCGTTGACGGTCTTCCTTGTGGTATTGGCAATGTTTCTGATGGGAGGTTCCGTATTGCATGACTTCTCCCTTGCCATGCTGATCGGGGTAATTGTGGGAACGTATTCCTCCGTGTTTATAGCGAGTGCGATTGTCGTGGACTGGATAGGCGAGAAAGGAAAATTGTTCCAGAAGAAAAAGTAATGGCTAAACGGTGGGAAAAGAGGAATAGTTATTCAGAAGATACAGCGACGAAGCTGTCCCGATCGCTCGGTATATCAGAGGTATTGTCCACGGTCCTTATAAACAGGGGCATAACCGACGAAGAAGAGATCCTGCGTTTCCTGAATCCCGACATCAAGAATATGCCGTCACCGTTCCTCATTGACGGCATGGAAAACGCCACCAAAAGGATTATTTCAGCACTGAAAAACCACGAGAAGATCATGCTCTATGGAGATTATGACGTGGACGGGATATCATCGGTGTCCATTGTGTACCTTTACCTGAAATCGGTTGGAGCCGATGTAGATTATTACATACCGAGCAGGCTCAAAGAAGGGTACGGACTGAACATAAACAGTATAAAAAGGTTTATCCATAACGGCTGTAAGCTCCTTATAACGCTTGACTGCGGCGTATCGAACAATGAAGAGATCTCTTTTGCGAAACAGAATAAAATGGACACTATAATTGTCGACCATCACGAGATACCGGATACAAAGCCTCCGGCCTATGAAATAATCGACCCCAAACACAGCGGCATAAAGGATATCAATGTGCTTGCAGGCGTTGGGGTAGCTTTTAATCTGCTGATGGCACTGAGAAGTACCATGAAGAAAGAAGGTTTTTTCAACTATATGAACATGCCGAACCTCAAACATTACCTCGATCTTGTCGTGCTGGGGACCATTGCGGATATCGTTCCGTTTACCGGAGAAAACAGGATTATCGTCAGTACGGGTATTAAGGTGCTGAACAGCTCTCAGCGGCAGGGCATTAAGGCGATAAAAGAAGTGGCGTCCGTATCCAGCGATGATGCACGTGCATCCGATGTAAGTTTCAGAATTGCTCCGAGGATAAATGCAGCAGGCAGGCTCGATGACCCCGCTATCGGGGTGCAGCTGCTGACAACGGACAATCCCATGCTCGCCGGTAAACTTGCCAATGCCCTGGATAAGATAAACAGTAACAGGCAGTTGATAGAACAGAGAATATTCAGGGATGCATTAGAGCTTATCAACAAAGATACGGTCATGAAGAACAGCAAAGGGATCGTCCTTGCCTCGGAAGAATGGCATCCGGGCGTTATCGGAGTGGTTGCTTCCAAGCTTGTGGAGGCATACTACAAACCGACCATCCTCATTTCCCTGAACAGCGATCTCGGCAAGGGCTCTGCGAGGAGCATACAATCCATACATATCTATGACACCTTGAAGAGTCTCAGTGAGTATCTTGTCGGGTTCGGCGGTCACAAGCTTGCTGCAGGACTTGTAATAAAGACGGAAAAACTGGATGTTTTCAGAAACAATTTCTTTAAACTCCTCGATACGGCGCTTACGGGTGACATGCTCACGCCAATCCTTACCATAGACGGCGTACTGAAACTAAAACAAATCACGAAGAAGGTCAGTGATGAGCTGAAACTGATGATGCCGTATGGGACCGGGAATGCAGAGCCGATTTTTGTTTCATACAATGTCAAGTTCATGGACCCTGTTCTCCTGAAGCATAATGTCTTAAGATGCAAAGTAGTACAGGATGATACCTCTATCGGACTGGTAGCTTTCAATACCGTAGATTCTATAGATAGTTTACCGAAACATGCAAATATAGCTTATTATATAAGGAACAACTCATTTAACGGCAACGATACCATAGAACTGGTTTTAAAGGACATAGCAGGTCTGGATAATTGAGCAGGGTAACATCCGGGGCACGCGTAAGGTCTGGATTGACAGGAATCAATGACTGAATTAGACTATAAAAGAGAGGTAAAAAATATATGGCAAGGGTAACGGTAGAAGATTCACTGAAGATTACAAATAACAGGTTTATACTTGCTCAAATGGTGATGAAGAGGGCAAAGCAGTTAATCAAAGGTGCGCACCAGCTTATTGAAAACAAGGATGACAATAAAGAGATAGTTCTGGCATTGAGAGAGATTGCTGCAAGTAAGATTCCGTATATCGTAGGATCACCGAAAAAAAAGAAATAATCTCCGTCATGAGGATAGAGTGAAGGGGGATAGTATAATGAGCCGGGTATACCCCGTTAGAAAGTCCCGCCATGTATGATGTCGATACTATGATATTTTTTAAATTCCTTGCAGAAAGAGCCTGGTTTAAAGCCGCATCTGACCAGAGGACTTATCCGCTTATGGAGGACTTTCTAAAGGGGTTTGCTGAAAAACTCCCCACCTGCAAACTATGATAAGGCTAAATGAAATCCATGAAAAGATCCTATCGTATAATCCAGATGCTGATTTAGATTTAATAAATAAAGCTTACGTATTTTCCGCCAAGGTCCACAATGGCCAGGTACGTATGTCCGGTGAGCCTTATCTTGTCCATCCCATGGAGGTTGCGGGTATTCTTGCCTCTTTAAAGATGGATGTTCCTACCATTGCAGCCGGGCTCCTTCATGATACGGTAGAAGACACCTGGGCAACCATAGAAGAAATCACGGAACTGTTCGGTAAAGAGGTTGCTGCTTTAGTGGAGGGTGTCACCAAGATTAGCAATATCACCTTCAATACCGAGCTTGCAAAGCAGGCT
Source organism: bacterium (assembly GCA_027364825.1). Taxonomy (GTDB): domain Bacteria; phylum JAMCPX01; class JAMCPX01; order JAMCPX01; family JAMCPX01; genus JAJYLM01. The sequence continues at coordinate 6,643 of DAHXOM010000001.1, forward strand.
GAGAACTTCCGGAAAATGCTTGTCGCAATGGCTAAGGACATCCGGGTCATCATTATAAAACTGGCAGACAGGTTAAACAACATGAGGACCCTCGAGTATATGTCCGAGGATAAGCGCGAGGGCATAGCAAAAGAAACACTGGATATCTACGCGCCTATCGCACATAGACTCGGTATTTACTGGTTGAAGTCCGAGCTTGAAGATCTCGCCTTTCGTTTTACAAAACCGGAGCTTTACTACAAATTATCGAAAATGGTGGCCAAGACCCGCAAGGAACGCGAGAAATATGTCCACGAGGTCGAGCATATTTTAAAGGGGATCCTGGAAAAAGAGGGAATGAAGGTCGAGGTAAGCGGCAGGCCGAAGCACCTGTACGGCATCTATCAGAAGATGGAAAAATACAACCTTGATTTCGAACAAGTTTACGATATTACGGCATTCCGGGTCATTGTGGATAGTATTAAGGACTGTTATCAGGCGCTTGGGGTAATCCATACGACATGGCGGCCCGTACCCGACAGATTCAAGGATTACATAGCAATGCCGAAGAACAATATGTACCAGTCCCTCCATACGACTGTTATGGGCCCTAAAGGTGAGAAGGTAGAGATACAAATAAGGACCAGAGATATGCACACAGTCGCTGAAGAGGGCATAGCAGCCCACTGGAAATATAAAGAGGGCAAGCTGGTTGATACAAAGGAAGATGTTACCTTCAGGTGGGTTCGGCATCTTATAGAATGGCAGCAGGAATTGAAAGACCCCGAATCCTTTATGCAGTTTGTCAAGGTGGACCTTTTCCCGGACGAGGTTTACGTGTTTACGCCCAAGGGCGACGTCATAGAGCTGCCGGTAGGTGCAACACCGCTTGATTTCGCCTATGCAATACATACCGATGTCGGCAATCATTGTGCAAGTGCAAAAATAAACGGCAAGATTGTACCCCTGAAAACATCACTGAAGAACGGCGACACCATTGAAGTAATTACCTCGCCGACAGCCCATCCTACACGGGACTGGTTAAGGATTGTTGTCGTTCCCAAGACGAAAGCAAAGATCCGGCAATGGTTGAGCAAAGAAGAGAGGGAAGAGAGCAAGAACATCGGGAAGGAATTAATCGAGAGCGAGTTTTCGAAATTCAATTTTGATTTCTCGAAATTCGTAACCTCGAATGAAATGAATAAATACCTGAATGAATCGAGTATCAAGAATATAGACGGCCTGTATTCACAGGTCGGGTATGGCAAGGTATCGCCGTTCCAGGTCATGAAGCATCTGATCCCGTTGGACAAACTGAACGACCTGAAACCAAAGACCGATAGTGCTATATCCAAGCTCTTTAAGCTCGTGGCAAGGAAATCGTCCACAGCAGTCAAGATAAAGGGCATGGATGATATTCTGGTCAGGTTTGCGCACTGCTGTAATCCTATTGTGGGAGACCCTATTGTAGGTTTTATCACCCGGGGAAGAGGTATAACCATACATACCGCAGATTGCCCAAGGACGCTTGAATTGGATCCGGAGCGCAAGATCGATGCCGCGTGGGATGTCGCAAGTGATATCCTGAGGCCGGTCAAGATCCTTGTCACCGGTCTTGATAAGCCCGGTTTGCTTGCCAATATAACCAATTCGATTTCATCCATGGGCATTAATATTATACGGGCATCGGTTGCGCCGAACAGAAACCAGAAATCAACGCTGATGTTCGAGATTGCCGTAAAAGATACGCATCAGCTCAGGGACATAACGAATAATATAGCCAAGATAAAAGATGTGACCAATGTACAGCGAATAACCGCAGGAGAGACCACATGAAAAAGTGCATAACTACGGATAAACTGCCTCTGCCTATCGGCCCGTATTCTCAGATGGTTGTAAGCAGCGGGTTTTTGTTCCTGTCGGGACAGATACCCATTAATTCTGCAACCGGTAATCTTTCAGGTGATGGCATAGAGGCGCAGACAGAGGCTGTATTGAGTTCGATAAGGTCTGTGATGGAGGGACAAGGCCTGACGATGAAAGCAATTGTCAAGGTCACCGCATATCTTACCGTCCCGGGCGATTTCAACGCATTCAATACCGTTTATGCAACATACTTTGCACTGGAGCCGCCGGTCAGGACGACCGTCTTTGTCAGCGCACTGCCGAAAGGCGCTAAAGTCGAGTTGGACGTGATAGCAGATTTGAAAAGCTAAGGCAGGGAAGCGTACCATGAAGCGCATGTTACCTCTTTTATTCATGGGTTTTCTGGTATTCCTTTTTTTTTCAAAAGACATCGTCTCGAGGGATAAAGTCTTTGCACCGCTTGATCTGGTATACAGCTATCACCCCTGGGGCGATTACAAGCTCATACCTTTCCAGAATTTCCAGCAGGTGGATGCCCTGGTCCTCTATATCCCGTGGAGGTTATACGGCTACGAACAAATGCATGCAGGTCGTTTCCCTCTTTATAATCCGTATGAGTATGGAGGCGCACCGTTCTTTGCAAACGATCAATCCGGAGTATTGTCGCCGTATAACCTTGCCGGTTTAGCGTTCGATTTTAAAACAGGTTTTTTGATTATCGCCATATTAAAACTACTGGCGGCGGCAACAGGCATGTATCTGTTTTTAAGCCTGTTTGACCTGAGCAAACCTGCCTGTATATTAGGCAGTACTGCGTACACATTCTCCGCACTCATGATAACATGGCTCTACCATCCCGTGTCGGCGGTCGTGTCTCTCATCCCATGGTTTTTCTGGGCGAGTGAGCGGCTGTTACGCTCTACAATTAATTCGGAGAAACGCCATATCTTCAGTTCCGTACTGATGCTTGCCCTGATAACTGCGGTGTCTTTCTTTGCGGGACATTCCGAAACAACGGTCAATGTATTGATTGGCCTGGTCGTCTATACCGGAGCGAGCGTACTTATTCAGAATAACAGCCGTATCAAGCTTATGGTGTATTTCTCCGCGGCCTTCGTGCTTGGATTTATGCTCGCGTCGATCCATATAATCCCGTTCCTTCAGCTGCTTGTAAATAGTGAGCCATTCCATTTCCGTTCTCAGGTTTCCAATACTGGTCCGCTTGCACAGAGCAGCCATCTCCCTCTCGATGCACTGCTTACCTGGCTTGTACCCAATCTATGGGGTAATCCCTCGTATAACTATTTTACCCTTAATAAACTTATTTATATATTCGAGAGGTATTCTTATATCGGGATTGCACCCTTACTCCTCGGTTTGTCTACTCTTCGCTCTATAAAAGCCGACTATAAAAAACTGTTACCTTTCTGGATCATGATACTCGTTGGGTTTGGAATGGCTTACGGAATACCGGTATTTTCACGACTCACTGCACTGCCGCTCATGAAAGCCGGTTCAAGCGCACGGTATGTCTTTTTAATGGAGTTTGGATTTTGTGCGTTGTCTGCATTCGGGCTCAACATGCTTATAAACAATGACCACAGCATGGTGACGGCACACAATAAAAATAAAAAAGCCTTCATAATCGCCGGTTCCATATCCGTGCTGTCCATACTGCTTTACCTTGTGGCCCGGAAGTTCATAGGAGTGCTGGGACCCTTCTTTTCTACAATCAGTTTTCAGGGTGAATTATCATGGATTACTCCGGAACGTTTCAGCTTTATATTAATCCAAATAATGATTGCACTGCTGTTTCTATCGGGAAGTATCTGGTTCATGCGGAATGCACACAATAAGACTATTGATAAGAAAATAGCTTATTCAGGGCTTATCCTGCTTACGGTCGTGGATCTCTTTATATTCGGTATAGGGTATAATCCCGATGTTTCCCGGAAAGATTTTTATCCAAAGACACCCCTGATAGACAAACTGCAGTCATTGGATACAAGGGACTACACATTTTATGCGCCCGGCAACACCATACCCGCGGATATAGCCATGATATACCGTCTGAGGGATTTCAGGGGATACGATATGATAGTATCCCAAAGATACCAGGATTTCCTCTATCTTTTATTCCCGGAAGAAAGGCCGGTATTGGGTGTAGGCGGATGGAGCTGGTGGAAATCGCTTCCGCAGCCTACGATTGCAAGTATAGCAGGTATAAAATATTTTATATTACCGACTGGGTTTGATCCAAACCGGCAAGGCAATTATTTTACCTTGATAGGGACCTACGGAAATCTTTCACTATGGAACAATGATTTTGCGAAGCCAATCGTCTATGCTGCGTCAAGGGTCATTCCTTCGGATAGCGATACTAATACCATGAACCTTCTTTCCAGTGCCTCGATGTCCGATATTGGTTCTGCGATAGTACAGGGTGCGCACGGATATCATGATTATGATCCAGATCAAATAGATCTTAAAACTATGGAAGACAAACCCGGCATGTATAAGCTGATGGTTCATGCCCGGTCAGACGGGTTCCTTGTGCTTAACCTGCCTGTTTATCCTGGCTGGCATGCCTACATCAACGATAAACCAGTTTATATATACCCGGCGAATTATTTGTTTCAGGGCATAAAATTAATGCCCGGCACGTACATAGTCAGGTTTGAATACATGCCTCGGGCATTTGTCATCGGTGCTTATATAACAACTATCACGGCAATTTTTATGCTTATTTCATGCATTGTGCTCATCCTTATACATCTTCATTTCTTAAAAAGTCGTTCCGCAAGGGAATGAGCTTTGGTCTTATCGGGTGAACTATTGGACGGACCATTTTTGAACTTAAAATATTCACACCTGTTTTCCCTGTCCTTTACAAGTACCCTTTCCGCGGATGATTCCTTGCAGTCATTGTATGCGCCCGGTGCATAGAATAAACAGTTGAGGCATACATGGATTGGATTGTTGCAATAGGGGCATTCGTCCCTGAAACCAACGGGCTGTTCAATATCAAGTGTTTTACCGCAGCTAAAACATACGTACATATACACCTCCAGGGTTACAAGTTTAGTTTCGGGATGTTTGTTCCGTTTGAAAGTCCTGTTTTCTTCTTTCTGAACACAACAATGTAAAAAACAATGAGGGCTATGATGCCTACTATTGACAATAAAACACCATATTTAAAACTTGACGGATCATATTTTAGTTCTATCGTATGACCTCCTTTGGTGAGCCATAACCCCTGAAACGCATAATCTGTTCTGATAATCTTTGTTGCTTTCCCGTCAACATCGGCATGCCAGCCTGGGAAATAGGTGTTCGAGATAAAGAATAAGCCCGGCTGGGATGTAGAGCAACTGATCGTAATTGATTCAGGGCTGTATTTCGTAAAATCTATTGTGTAGATTCCCTGTGTATTCAGAGTCAGAGGCATTCCCTGTGTATCTTTTTGAAACACAATCGCAACATTGCTGAGCTGTCTGGAATATACATTTAATAAGTCCAATGCCTGCTGTTGACCGTCGGCTATCATATAATTATAGACCATGAATGCTCTGTTAAAGGCAGAGAGGTTTTTATATAAGGTATATCCATTGTACTCTGCTATTGGCTGTAATGAATTACTTAGAGAGGATAAATCAAAGTCTTTCCCCTCGATCAAATACTTTACGTTTGTCAAATTCAACGCATCACTTTCCTTAATATAAGAAAATATGCTGTTGTACCAATTTACTCCTAAGGCATCGTAGTTCCTTATATCTTCGATCCTGTAGAAGGTATTTATATTTGTTGCGTATGCAATGGGGCGGGTATT
>DAHXOM010000004.1 GCA_027364825.1 bacterium
ACAGATAATATTCGTTCATGTCAAGATTTTTATGGTATAAAGTTTATGATAAAAAAGGCCTCCTCAAAATGAGGAGACCTTTTCGGTTTTAGTATTCTTTTTTAGCCGGTAATCTTATCGCTATTATTTTTTGCTTGCTGACTGGGACACCAGAAAATCGACTATTTTCTGTGCATCCTGGTCGCTGATAAAATTCGGCCTTTTTTGCTGCATGAGCTTTACCGTCGCTTCCCATGCTTTCCGATCCTTTCTCATATTCAAAGCTATCGCATCAGAATGGCAGACAGAACATTTTGCTTTGAAGAGATGTTCCGCGCTATTGTTCTTTCCTTGTGCCTTTACCCCGATTACACCCAGGGTTATTGCCGCTGCTGCCGATAAAATAATGATGATGCTTTTCATTCCTGTCTCATTCGCTCTTTTGCGCATTCTCTTTCAATGCTTCCCGCAATGACAATCTAATCTTGCCCTCTCTGTCTATATCCAGGACCTTAACAGGGATCTCATCTCCTTCCTTAACCACATCCTCTACGCTTCTTACTTTATGTTCTGCAAGCTGGGATATATGAACGAGCCCCTCGGTACCCGGGAACAACTCTACAAAGGCGCCGAAATCCATAATCTTCTTGACCTTGCCCCTGTAAATCCTTCCAATCTCCGCCTCCTGCGTAAGTGATTTAACCATTTGAAGGGCTTTTGTCATGAGTTCCGTATCCATAGAAGCAATCCTGACCTTGCCGGAATCATCGACATCTATTTTAACGCCTGTCTTTTCCACGATATTCTTTATGTTCTTTCCGCCCGGTCCTATCAGGTCCTTTATCTTGTTCGTCTTGATATTTATATTGACAATCCTCGGTGCGAATTCGGATATGTCGGCTCTCGGAAGATCTATTGCCTTCAGCATGACATCAAGGATATGGAGCCGTGCTTTCCTCGCTTGCTTGAGAGCGTCCTGCATGATATCTTCCGTCACTCCCGCTATCTTGATATCCATCTGTATCGAGGTTACACCGTCCTTTGTTCCGGCAACTTTAAAATCCATATCCCCGAGATGGTCCTCATCACCGAGTATGTCGGTCAGGATAAAGTATTTGTCTTTATCTTTTATCAGTCCCATTGCAACACCGGCGACCGGAGACTTTATGGGCACACCCGCATCCATTAATGATAAGGTAGCTCCGCACACAGTTGCCATGGATGATGACCCGTTGCTTTCGAGGATGTCCGAAACCACCCTGAGCGTATACGGGAAATCGGCTTCATCCGGTATTATTGGCACTATGGCCCTTTCTGCGAGGGCTCCATGTCCAATTTCCCTTCTTCCGGGCCCTCTCATCTGCTTTACCTCTCCAACCGAAAACGGAGGAAAGTTATAGTGCAGCATAAATTTCTTCTTGTTTTCGCCGATAATCTCATCTACGTACTGGACATCATCGAATGTTCCAAGAGTCGTCACGACGAGAGCCTGCGTTTCACCTCTCGTAAATAATGCTGACCCATGGGTCCTCGGCAGTAATCCCACCTCGCAGGTTATGTTCCTCACCTCGTTCAGTTCCCTGCCGTCTATACGCTTCTGTTCGTCGGTAATCATACCGCGCGCCATAACGGACAGCAATTTCTCCAATGCACTCTCAACTTGCTCAGGCGTATATTTATCGTCAGCGGTTAATTCCTTCACAGCCTCTTCGAACAGGAGCCTTGTTTTTGTCTGCCTCTCCTGTTTTACCTTTGTCGTAAGAACTCCTTTGAATGCGGCGGTATACTTGTTCTCTACAAGACCATAGATCTCTTTTGCTATAACGTTGTCATTGTATTGACGCTTCTGTATATTCAGTTCCTTTGCTATGGATTCCTGCAATTCAATGAGCGGCTGCATCATCTTATGGCCAAAGAAAATTGCTTTTTGAATTTCTTCTTCCGGTACAATCTTAGCTCCTCCCTCAACCATGACGACCGCGTCCTTGCTTCCGGCTATTATTATATCTATATCGCTTTTGCTCAACTCCTCTGTTGTGGGATTCAGTATTAATTCGCCGTTGATTCTTCCTACCTCTACGGC
>DAHXOM010000009.1 GCA_027364825.1 bacterium
TGTTCCGGATCATTTTGCACCGAACAAAGATATAAAGTCAGCGATCCAGTGTAAGATACTGAGGGATTTTGCGAAGGAAAAGGGTATCGAAAACTACTTTGAGACAGGGAAGATGGGTATTGAACACGCATTACTGCCGGAATCGGGACTTGTGGCACCGGGAGATCTTATCATAGGTGCGGACAGTCATACCTGTACCTACGGGGCCGTCGGGGCCTTCTCGACAGGTGTCGGCAGTACGGATCTTGCCGCAGCCATGCTGAGCGGAAAAGCGTGGTTCAAGGTACCACCTACCATAAAGTTTGTGTATCACAGTGATAAGAAGGGCAAGCTCAGAAACTGGGTGTACGGCAAGGACGTTATACTGTACACAATAGGAGAGATAGGAGTTGACGGTGCACTGTACAAGGCAATGGAATTTACCGGCGATGTCATCGATGCCATGAACATGAGCGAGCGGTTTACGATGTGCAATATGGTAATCGAGGCAGGCGGTAAAAACGGGATCATTATACCGGATCCGACGACGGTGAATTATGTCAACCAGAGAGTAAAGAGGGCATACACGGTTTTTGCATCGGACGCGGATGTACGGTATGAGCATGTTTATGAGTACGATCTCTCGAACCTGAAACCGCAGGTCGCGTTCCCGCATTTGCCGGAAAACACAAAAAACATAGATGAGGTCGGCAAGATAGACATCGATCAGGCATTTGTCGGGTCGTGTACCAACGGATGGATAGAAGACCTGCGGATAGCGGCATCTATTGTAAAGGGCAGGAAGGTGAATTCAAATCTCAGGATGATCGTAATCCCGGCAACCCCCCAGATATACCGTCAGGCATTGAAGGAGGGTCTGATCGAGACCTTCGTCGACGCGGGTGCGGTGTTCAGCACTCCGACCTGCGGTCCGTGTCTCGGCGGGCACATGGGTGTGCTTGCACCGGGTGAGAGGGCTGTTGCAACAACGAACAGGAACTTCAAGGGCAGAATGGGAGATCTGAAGAGTGAGGTTTATCTTGCGAACCCGGCAATCGTGGCTGCTTCGGCCGTACTGGGAAGGATAGGCTCACCCGAGGAACTGGGAATAAAAGGCAATGGATAACAGTTTGCAGATCATATTGTTGAATTGTCATTGCGAGCCAAAGGCGAAGCAATCCCTCTACACCGGTAGATTGCTTTGTCGCTACGCTCCTCGCAATGACATTATAAAGAAATGAGGAGGCATAGAATGATAATGAGAGGTAATGCTCATGTATTCGGCAATGATGTAGATACGGACGTAATTATACCTGCACGGTATCTCAATACCTTTGATCACGATGAACTCGCGAAGCATGCCATGGAGGGTATTGAGCCAGATTTCTATAAAAAGGTAGCAAAGGGCGATATTATCGTCGGCGGTTCGAACTTCGGCAGCGGTTCATCAAGGGAACATGCCCCGATCGCCATCATGGCAGCGGGCATATCACTGGTGATAGCACGCAGCTTTGCGAGGATATTCTACAGGAACTCGTTCAATATTGGTCTGCCTTTGCTTGAAGTAAACGAGGACATCGACAGTATCAAAACAGGTACACCCCTTGAGGTTAATCTTGACACAGGGCTCATAAAAGAGCTTTTAACAAATAAGGTTTATCATGCTGCGCCCATTCCTGAGTTTATGCAGGAACTCTTGAGTGCAGGCGGATTGATGAATTATATGGAGAAGAAGGTACGCTGAATAAATAGAGATTCTTTGTCGAGGAGCCAGGGCGCCTCTCCTCAGAATGACAACAAGCTATTCTGTCATTCTGAACGAAGTGAAGAATCCAGGAAGTTTAAAAAATATATTGGAGTGGTGATAATATGAAGAAACGTATCGTTATATTTCCCGGGGACGGGATAGGGCCGGAGGTTATAGAACAGGCAAAAAAAGTTCTTACAAAAATAGCGGACATTGGAGGTCTGAAACTTGATTTGCAGGAGTTCCCGATCGGCGGGGCAAGCATAGATATCTATGGGGTACCGCTCAAAGAAGAATACCTCAAAGCAGCGAAGAAGGCCGATGCAGTCCTTCTCGGTGCTGTAGGAGGGCCAAAGTGGGATGTTGTAGAGCGTTCCATAAGGCCCGAGAAGGCCTTGCTCGCACTCAGGGAAGGGCTGAAAACATACGCAAACCTAAGGCCTGCAAAGCCCTATGCTGCCTTGCTCAAGGCTTCTACGCTAAAGCCGGAGGTGGTCGGCAGTGTGGATATACTCGTTGTACGTGAGCTTACCGGAGGTATATACTTTGGTAAGCCAAGAGGAATTAAAG
>DAHXOM010000010.1 GCA_027364825.1 bacterium
ATGTATAAGTATGAAATTATCATTTACTGGAGTAGTGAAGATAAGGCTTTTATAGCAGATGTTCCCGAACTTCCCGGTTGCATGGCACATGGTAAAACACCTGATTCTGCATTAAAAAACGCTCAGGTGGCAATTCAATTGTGGCTTGATACAGCAAGAGAATTTAATGATCCAATACCGGAACCAAAGGGAAATAGATTAATGTTTGCATAGGAAGTCTTTTTCCCTTCTTAACAATTGAACAGTTCAAACGGCTTAAACGGTTTAATCGGCTTGAACGGTTCTATTCCCCTCACCCCCCAGCCCTCTTGACGATTGAAACAGTTTAAACGGTTTAAGCCGCTCTATCTCCCCGGGGTGAAGTAAACACTTGAAAGTTTTTTGTTTCGGCATACAATAATAAAGGATGGGTAATCAGGGTACAAGAAATCTCGAGATAGCCGTTTTAATATCAGCCTTACTGCATATCATGCTCTTATATGCGTTCAAGCTGAACAGAATGAGTGTTCCTTCCGTGAGCCACGTAAAGAACGACTACATGCAGTTGAGTACCCTGCCGCCCGAGGCACTCAGAGAGACCACGCACAGACCGGCCGAGGAAGAGAAGAATAAAGCTGCTGTAAAAGAAAAACAGCAAAGGCTTGTTATCAAGAACCAGATTGTGGATATTCCAAAGCCCCTTGTCCAGCAGGAGCCCAAGAAGACGGCGTATGTTTCCGATTGGAACCAGAGCGTAAAAGAGGAGATGGTTAGCAGGCAAAAAGGCGGAGGTTATGGCACGGACAACCAGAAATCACTCGAGGTCAGTGTAAAGCCAAAAATCCCGCCCGCGAGTACAGCGGTTAATCAGCAACCGCAACAGCAAGCAAACCGGCAGCAAGCACAGAACTTACAGCCGCAGCAACAGACTGCAGAGCCTAATCAGCAAGGATTTTCATTGTCCCGGCAAAACAGTACGCCGGCAACTGGTGCAGCAGGGACAAATAACAATCAATCGGGCAAAGATGAAAGACTTGCACTCAACTCGATGCTGCCTTCTTATTCAAGGATGAGGTCTGTACCCGGTATAGGTGATAATAATTACCTTCCGGGCCTTAAACAGGGAGACGTGACCCTGCTGAACACAAAAAGCTTTGTGTATGCAGGCTTCGTGAGACGCGTTGCATACAGAATATTCGATCGGTTCATCTTCGATGTTCGCAATAGTGATGTAACGCAGGAAGACATGGGTAATCTGGAAGGGCATGCCTATGTTGAGGCAAATATGGATGCAAACGGTAAATTGCTTTCCGTGAAACTGCTCAGATCATCCGGCTCTCAGGAATGGGACCGTCTTGCCATAGAGGCCTGTAAACGGGCCACATGGGATGCAAATCCCCCGAAGGGTGCAGAGGGTAAAGACGGTCTAATACATTTCGTTTTTGCACCGGGAAGGGATGTTCTGGTAGTCGGTTTACTTGACTGATAGAATTTATCCCTTGATAACGGAAAAGTATTCATTATATTTTAGGTTAATACAAGAATACTGTTTAATCCATTTTTAGTAGTTTATCGGAATTTATTACGCAAGTGGGCAATAATATTATAAAAAAAGGAGGAAGAAATGGCAAAAGAACTAAAGTATGGTGAAAGCGCAAGGGCTTTACTGCTTGAAGGAGTCAATATACTCGCAGATGCGGTAAAGACAACCCTTGGTCCAAGAGGAAGGAATGTGCTTATAGAAAAGACATTCGGTGCGCCAACGGTTACGAAAGACGGAGTAACGGTTGCAAAGGAGATTGAGGTAGCGGACAAGTTTAAGAACATGGGAGCACAGATGGTAAAGGAGGTTGCGAGCAAGACATCCGATGTAGCAGGAGATGGAACAACGACTGCTACCGTTCTTGCACAGGCAATATACCGTGAAGGCGTAAAGCTTGTTTCAGCAGGTAACAACCCGATCTTGATAAAGCGCGGTATCGATAAGGCCGTTGAGGTGGTTGTTGAAGAGTTGAAAAAGGTCAGCAAGCAGACCCGCGACCAGAAGGAAATTGCACAGGTTGGCACCATTTCCGCCAACAATGATGAGACTATCGGCAAGATTATAGCCCAGGCAATGGACAAGGTCGGCAAGGAAGGCGTTATAACCGTGGAAGAAGCAAAGGGCATGGAGACAACACTCGATGTCGTGGAAGGTATGCAGTTTGACCGTGGATACCTTTCGCCCTATTTTGTAACAGATGCAGAGCGTATGGAAAGCGTTATTGAAGACGCATATATACTGACGCATGAAAAGAAGCTTTCCAATATGAAGGAATTACTTCCGCTTCTCGAACAGATAGCAAAGTCGGGCAGGCCCCTGCTCATCATAGCTGAAGATGTTGAAGGTGAGGCGCTCGCAACGCTGGTTGTTAACAAATTAAGAGGCACCCTGAACTGCTGTGCAGTAAAGGCGCCCGGTTTCGGTGACAGAAGAAAGGCCATGCTCGAGGATATTGCAATACTTACCGGCGGCAGGATGATAGCTGAAGAAATGGGTATCAAACTCGAGAGTATAACACTCAAGGACCTCGGCAAGGCGAAGAGGATTGTTGTAGACAAGGAATACACGACCATTGTTGACGGCGAAGGCAAGAAGGCGGAGATCGACGGCAGGATCAAACAGATACGGGCTCAGATCCAGGAAACAACGTCCGACTATGACAAAGAGAAGCTCCAGGAAAGACTTGCGAAGCTCGTCGGCGGCGTTGCGGTCATCAAGGTCGGAGCTGCCACAGAGGCTGAGATGAAAGAGAAGAAGGCAAGGGTAGAGGATGCACTGCATGCAACGAGGGCAGCGGTGGAAGAAGGGGTTGTCCCGGGCGGTGGTGTTGCGCTGCTGAGAGCAATACCCGCACTCGATAAGCTGAAGCTCGAGGTGAGAGAAGAGCAGCTTGGAGTTGAAATCATCCGGAAGGCCCTTGAAGAACCCATCAGGCAGATCAGCGCCAATGCAGGGAAAGAAGGTTCTATCATCGTGGAGCACGTAAAGGCGGAGAAAGGCAATTTTGGCTTTAACGCACTTACAGAAAAGTATGAGGACCTTATGCAGTCAGGTGTTATTGACCCGACAAAGGTTGTCAGGTCGGCACTGCAGAATGCAGCCTCAGTATCTTCTGTCCTGCTTACAACAGAGGTTATGATAGTCGAGAAGGCGAAGGATGAGAAGATGCCGGCAATGCCCGGAGGCGGAATGGGCGGCATGGGTGGCATGGGCGGAATGGAGTATTAGTTTAAACGTTCCTGAGAGGGCGGTGTCCCTTTCAGGAAATATTTTGAATAG
>DAHXOM010000012.1 GCA_027364825.1 bacterium
GGTGAAGGGCTTTATGTCCGTTACCGTTATCCCCATGACAGAGTATTCATAGGGCAGGGGATTTGTACCGGGATTATTCTGTGCCTGTTGTTTTAACTGGTCAAGGTAGGTGTTTATACCGTTGGAAAAGGCTGTCAATATCGACTGCAGCTCCGGCGATGATTTTGCATATACGATCGGTGCAATCGTGCTTAACCCAAGAATCCTTGAATGGATGTCCTCATCCATTACGCCCGGCAGGTTGCCGAGATATTCCGTGAGCGTGCCATCGCCGATGTGTCTGAACATATCCATCTCGAAAAGCCTGTCTGATGCCTGGACATAGCCCTGTGCAAAGGCAACATCGGTCATGGTACGTCCGTATATATGCGGTATGCCGTAAATGTCTCTTATGACCTCTACCTTATACTGAAGATTGCTGACCGGTACATTGATAACATTATTGACCGGCACACCAGAAAACGGGTCGTTGGGACCTATAGAAACACCCCCGCCAGAACTGCTCGAACAAGATGATAATTGGAGTGCGATCAAGGTAAGAACCGAGAGACATGCAATACAGAATCCTGATAATTTTGACATCATATCCCCTCCTGAAAATTTTGAATAAACTATGATACAACCATGGTCTAAATGCAAGTTTTCTGGAAAACTTATCCATAATATGCTACAAGCGACGATTATGAAAAACAGAGCAAAAAAAATAAATCCTGTAGATTATAACCCGAAGGACGTCAATCGATACCTTTCCGGGCTTTTGGACAAGCTCAATCTTGGTCATATCAAGGGCTCATGGGAAGACCGGTGGATCGAGAGTGACGGCGTAAAGCTTTACACCCCTGTTTTCCCGTCAGGGGAGGGCAAACCCACCGTGGTTTTTATTCCCGGGACTGCTGTTCATTCCTTTTTTTATGCAGAACTCTTACACGGACTGTGGAAAGCAGGGCTCAACGTAGTGAGTCTTGATCCCCGGGGACAGGGCTTCAGCGGAGGTGACCGCGGAGACTATACCATCATGGAACAGGTGGAGAATGCACGGACCGTCGTGGATTATGCCCGGTCCCGGTTCAAGGGGCCTGTCTTTGTCATGGGCAGCTCTCAGGGAGGGATCGAGTCATTTTATCTGGCTGCTTCGGATAATAACGGTATTGACGGTGCTATCTGTCACAATATAGCGGATCTTCCGAACCCGGCAAGTCTGCGCCTGACCAGGTTCGGTCCCCGGCATAAGAAAGTAGGCGCTGTTCCCACGACGTCTATGGTCATTATGTCGCGTGTACTCATCGGCATGTTTGCAGTCATAGCGAAGGCCTTCCCCGGACTGAAGGTGCCGGCCTCCCTATACCTGGATTTGAAAAAAGAGAAGATGCGGGTGTACGGAAGCCTGTGGAATTTCATGAGAGAGGAGCCCCTGTCGCTCGAGTCGATTACCCTGCGTGCTTTTTACTCTATTGCCACCACGCCGCTGCCAAGGCCTGTTGCCGGGATTAAGACCCCTGTGTTCGTGCTCCATTCGTCCGGTGACAATGTTTTTCCCGAGGACTATATTGTGGACCTTTACAACCGGCTCACCTGCGATAAAGAGATGAAGATCTATCCGGATCTACCCCACCTCATAACTGTCGAGTATGTCCCGACCATTCTGCCGGACGTCGTTCGGTGGATTCAGAGCAAGACACAGGCGCAGGGACGTTAAACAGATGTGTTTAACGTGTGGATATTGCTGCAGGGCTGAGTTCAGGAACGAAATATGAAAAAAATGAGACTGCTGCCCAGATTCGAGCATAAGACGGAACCGATTGCGCCTCCCGGTGTATTTGCAGTACGCCTGCTGAGGAGCGGGGCGCTGGCATTTCTTGTTGCCTTAGCAGCCCTGTCCATAGGGATGCTTGGTTATCATATCACGGAAAGACTGGGCTGGGTCGACTCATTCCTGAACGCCTCGATGATACTCGGGGGCATGGGGCCGGTAAACGAAATCCATTCCACGGCAGGCAAGATATTCGCTGGGTGTTATGCACTCTTTTCCGGCATCGTCTTCCTGGTGGCCGCAGGCCTGCTCCTTGCCCCGGTCTTCCACCGCTTCCTCCACCGGTTCCACATGGAAGGCGGAAAGAAGTGAGACGTTGATGAGCTTCACCCCGTTCAAATATTCCGAAATCTTAAAAAGCTTATCGACTCAGGCATAATACAGAGCAAAGGCAGGGGCAGGCCACTCGTTTATACGGCAGAAGGGTAAAGAAATATAAGACCGGCTGACTACCGATTTTATATTACTCTGACTTGTTATAATACGATTTATTGTGTATATTATGCAGAGAGGTGGTAGAAAATGAACTGGAAAGAAAGAATAACTGTAGACCCGCTTATCTGTCACGGGAAAGCTTGTATTAAAGGCACACGCATCATGGTATCAGTTATACTCGACAATCTGGCAGAAGGATCAAGTGAGCCAGAAATCTTTAAAAGCTATCCCTCATTGACTTCAGAAGATATTAAAGCAGCTATAGCATATGCTGCAGAGCTATCCCGCGAGCGGTTGGTCTCCTTAACAGCATAGTTAAGATGGACTTCAAGATAGATGAAAACCTGCCTGTTGATAGAGCAACATTACTTATAAAAGCCGGACACGATGCAAAAACCGTAAATGAACAGCGCTTGCAGGGTGCTGAAGATACGGTCCTCATAGATTTGTGTAAAAGAGAAAATAGAGTCCTCGTTACTCTCGATATAGATTTTTCTGATATCAGAGCGTATCCACCCCAAGAATTTGCAGGGATTATTGTCTTGCGAGTTGGTAGCCAATCAAAACAACATATTGTTAAAGCTTTTCAGCGGATTATTCCTCTAGTTGGTACTGAACCTCTTGGTAAACATTTATGGATTGTTGAGGAAACGGTAATTCGTATCAGAGGTGAAGAATAAGAGCAAAGCGAGGATGGGTACCCAAGCGGGATTTTCTGACGGTGGTCTATCTTGATTGATCCAGCGGAGGCTTGTTTTTATGGAACACTCTTCTCTTGAGAGATGCCATACCGGACGTATATTATCATTATGATAAACATAATAAAAGCTGAAGAAAGGCATTATTCGGATTCCGGATGGCTCAAGACCTACTGGTTGTTTTCTTTTGCGGATTACAACGACCCCGACAATGTCGAGTTCGGAAAACTCAGGGTATTCAATGATGATACGGTGGAGGCAGGCACAGGCTTTCCCGACCATCCCCACAATGAAATGGAAATAGTTACCATTGTCCTGAGCGGGGAACTCACGCACCGGGACAGCACAGGCCACGGGTCCGTCATAAAGCAAGGCGATGTGCAGCGTATGTCAGCCGGCAGTGGTATAATCCATTCGGAGATGAACCTTTCCGGCAGGCAGGTACGTTTCTACCAGATATGGCTTTACCCGTCTGTAAGCGGGCTTGAGCCCGGTTACGAGCAGAAGACATTCGATCCTGCTTTATACAAAAACCGTTTGTTTCCGGTTGCATCAGGCCTCGATGTCAAAGGCGCTGTAACCATGCATGTCGATGCAACGATATACCTGTCTGACATAAATAAGGGCAAGACATTGGAGTTCAAGACCGATCCTTCTCGCGGTGTATTCATCTATATTACCTCAGGCAGTGCGGATATCAACAAGGGTACATTCAGTGCAGGTGACCAGGCAAGGATAACACTCGAAGAAACTATTCGCATAAAGGCGCGCGAACAGACAGCCCTTGTTCTTATAGATGTTCCTCCTTTGGATGAATGAAGGCGAGTAGCTGTTAAACACTTGTAAATAGAGATGTTACGCTTATATACTATAATAATTGTTTATAATCTACGGAGAAATGGAGGCTGTCTATGCAGGGGACTAAAGCAAAGAAAGTCGCAATTGTAACAGGCGGGGGGCGCGGTCTTGGACGTGCCATGGCACTGGGATTATCCGAAGCCGGTATACAGGTGGTAATCACCTCTGCCAGGGAACATAAAGAGATCGGTCAGGTCGCACAGGACGCAAATAACAGGGCAGGGGAGGAACGGGTGAAATCCATGACAGCAGATGTAACACTGGAAAAGGACTGCAGGGCTGTCGTTGATTTTGCGCTCTCTTCTTTTGGCGGCATAGACATACTTGTCAATAATGCAGGCAGGGGCATGAAGTACGTAAGCCCCGGCTTTATGACCAGGCCGACGCGGTTCTGGGAGGTGGATCCCGAAACATGGCGTATGGTGATCAATACCAATGTCAATGGCCCGTTCTTAATGTCCCGCACTGTTGTTCCGTATATGCTTTCGAACAAATGGGGACGCATCATCAACATCTCCATGAACCATGAAACCATGCGCAGAAGAGGTTTTTCTCCCTACGGCCCGTCCAAAGCAGCACTGGAATCCGAAACCGTCATCTGGGCACAGGACCTTGAGAACACCGGGATTACCGTAAATGCGCTGCTTCCCGGCGGTGCTTCCAATACGGGGATGATCCCTGACGGCATGCCTGAAGACATACGGCAGAAGCTTCTGGACCCCGGCATTATGGTCGCGCCATTGCTGTGGCTTATATCCGGAGCTGCTGATGCAATTACCGGCAGGCGCATCAATGCCGCAAAATGGGACACGTCATTGCCGGTTGCGCAGGCTGCGGAAAAGGCAAACGAATCAGCAGGCTGGGTCGTATAAAAAATATTGTTTTTATTTTTTTATTGTGCTAAGAGAGTTTGTATG
>DAHXOM010000014.1 GCA_027364825.1 bacterium
ATTTAATACTTTCGCCGCCTGCTTTGCAAAGTAGGTCAGTATCATGTACGCCCCCGCCCTTTTTATCGAGTACAGGACCTCCATCATGGCGGACTGCTCGTCCAGCCATCCAAGCCGCGAAGCGGCTTTTATCATGGAATACTCGCCGCTCACATTATAGGCGGCGACCGGAAGGCTTGTTGCCTGCTTGACCCGGTAAATAACATCGAGATAGCTCAGTGCCGGCTTGACCATAACGATATCGGCGCCTTCCTCGACATCGGTCATAGCTTCATGGACTGCCTCACGTGCGTTTCTATAATCCATTTGATAGGAACGCCTGTCTCCAAACTGCGGGGTTGATTCTGCCGCATCCCTGAACGGTCCGTAAAAACTGCTCGAATACTTCGATGAATAACTCATAATCGGTATACCGGTAAACTTATTTGCGTCCAGTCCTTTTCGTATTGCCTGGACCATACCGTCCATCATGCCGGAAGGTGCAACAATATCAACACCTGCCTTTGCCTGAGCAATGGCGATCCGGGAAAGATATTCCAGGGTCTTGTCATTATAAACCTCACCGCCGTCAACAATGCCGCAGTGTCCGTGCGATGTATACTCGCACATACAAAGGTCTGCGATAACGACAAGGTCTTTTACTTTATTCTTTATCTCCCTGATTGCCTCCTGCACAACCCCTGTTTCACAATAGGCATCAGAGCCTGTTGCGTCTTTTGTCTTGGGAATCCCGAACAGTATTACCGCGGGTATGCCCAGCTCTTTCACCTCCTGGGCCTCTGCAACTGCGTAATCGATGGACTCCTGATAACAGCCGGGCATGGACGGGATCTCTTTCTGAACATGCTTTTCATGGGTCACAAACAGCGGATAGATAAAATCATCGACACTCAGATGCGTTTCAGCCACAAGATTGCGCATCTGTTTTGACGACCGTATTCTTCTGCCTCTGTGGATAGGATATAGTGCCATAAACCAAGCTCCTTTTTTTTAAAATATAATACCTTTTACAGGGATTTGTACACAGACCTGAATTGTATCAGCTTCTTAAAATAATAGATCGAGTCCTGCACAATCCTGACTGTTGATTTTTTATGCTTGTTCCTCGCGTAAATACACGGTATTTCTTTTATCGTATACCCTGCTTTGTACATCCTGGCACATATCTCCGTGTCCCAGAACCAGTGCCGGTCCTCAATACTGTCAAGGATAGTCAAGAGCTTGTGCCTGTTAAAAAACTTGATACCGGATTCCGTATCGTGCAGCGGCAGATCGATAAACATCCTCATCAGCATATTGTAGGTTCTGCCCGTGAATATCCTCGTGATTGAATGCGGGCTGAGGCGCGAGACCCTTTCGCCGATACCAGCATCGTACCCTTCACGGATTGCACGATAAAAGTAATACAGATAAACCGCATCTATCTCAAGATCTACATCGATATAGCCGACGATATCTGCTCCAGCAGCCTTAAACCCGTCTGCTACTGCCCTGCCCCTGCCGGTATTTTCATCATGGACAATACATCTCATCTGCATGTATGGATGTTTATTGATGATGTTGTTTATAATCTGCAGGGTATTGTCCGTGCTCTTGTCGTCTACAAATATCACCTCGAAGGTAAAATTGGCGTATGAAAGTATGTCTTTCAGCCTGCTGAAACTCTTCTCGAGGTGTGATGCCTCGTTGTAACATGCAAGCACAATGCTCAACTGCGGGTTAGCCATTGCATATCCGCCTTACAGCACGTATTACCCTGTCCGTCTCATGGTCGCTCATCCCTGAAGAAAGCGGGAGCGAAAGTGTCTGGTCCGAGATCGTCAAGGCATTGGGAAAATCAGAAGGTCTGTAGCCGTATCTCTTTTTATAGTATGAATGCAGGGGCAGTGATATGAAATGGATCCCGGTACCTATACCCATGTCACCGAGTCTTTGGATAAATATTTTACGGTCTATACCGGACTTTTTCTTATCGATCCGGATCGTATAAAGATGGAGTGCATGGAGATAATCCCTGCCCTGATCACCGGGGAGTTCAATACCCAGGCCTTTGAATGCACGGTCGTAACGCCCCCATATATATTTCCGCCGTGCAAACCTTTTCGCATAACCGCGTATCTGGGACAACGCAATGGCCGAAAGCAGGTCCGGTATCTCAAAATTATATCCCGGCACCAGCGTATCGTACGGCAGGGTAACATCCTTTTTCCCGAACCTCGACCACGCTGTCTTCGTTATACCGTATGACCTGAGCAGCCTGATCCTATCGGCAATTTTTTTATTGTTCGTCGTCACAACGCCGCCTTCGGCTGCTGTGATGTTCTTCGTCGCGTACAGGCTGAACACCGATGCATCGCCGATACTGCCGATGTGCTTCCTCTTATACGATGCCCCGAATGCATGCGCCGCGTCCTCAAAAACAAAAAGTTTATGCTTCCGGGCTATACCCATAATGATGTCCATATCACACGGCCTGCCGTAAAGATGGACCGGCACGATTGCCTTTGTCCTTGTGGTTATGGCCTGCCGTATCCTGCGGGCATCTATATTACCGGAGCTATCGACGTCCACAAACCTCACCTCGGCTCCGGTATGTATGATTTCATTGGCTGTCGCCGGGAATGTCAGGGGAGATGTAATAACCTCATCGCCTTTGCCGATACCGCACGCAAGCATGGATACAAACAAGCCCGCGGATCCGCTTGAAACTGCAACCGCATACCGTGCTCCGGTAAATTTTATAAAGGCACGCTCCAGCACTTCCGTCACCGCGCCCATACCTATCCATCCGCTTTTTAAAACATCGTTCACCGATGCCGTATCAGCCGCCTGTATATCGGGCCTTCCGAAAATAACCTTATTTACCATGTATTTTTCCCGTCAGTTTTTGTATTTTAAATTTTAATCCCCTGTCATTATACGAAGGATGCGGCTCTTTCAAAGCCATGGTGTAAGCCTCCACTGCACGTTTGTAATCATGCATCTTTTCGTACATTCCGGCAATAATGATGTAATCCGTTGACCTGAAAGAACTCAGATCAACCTTCAAGGCCTTTTGATACAGGGCTATGGCCTTTTCATATTCACCTTCATGGGCGTACACATTGCCGAGCTCCTTGAGAGCAGGTGTATAATCCGGCTCTCTCTCCAGCACGTAATCACTGTACTCCTTGTCCTTTGCATAATTTCCCTCTTCACCGTATGCATTGCCCAGCATCGCATATCCCCACAATGATTTATCGACGCCCGGCAGGTAAGGCCTTGTCTGGATCTGCCGCGTCCACAGGGTAACACCGTTATACCAGGTCAGATCCAGCATAAAGCTTATGGCACTGTACGACAGTATAACAAGGAGTGGGATAAGGATAAAGAGTTTTCTGGATCCGGCAGTACTTGAGCGGAGTATCCGTGCCATGATTAATCCAAAACCCGCAAGTGATATATAAGCAAACCGATCGGCAATCTTGATCTGCAAACCTACGACATTGGATGCAGGCACCATATTCAATAAGATCCATGCAAACCCGAAAAACAATGCTTTATCTTTTCTTATGTATTTCATGAATGCATAAAACAGGAAGATTATAAAAGGTATTGAGAGAACAAACAGGGGCTCCAGCAAGCTGCGGTTCAAGGGCTCTATATACAGCGGCGCATTGTTGAATGGAAAAAAGAAGTGTATGGCATATATGACAAACAGCTCAGGGAAAAACAAAAAAAACCAGTCATTGCTATAGCACTGCTGAAGAGTACTGGTTCCGAAATAGCTGGTAGAGTAACTATAGAGATTAAGGGTATACAGGACCATGATAATCACGGGGACCGCAAGATATGCGATATATTTTTTGAAGCGTCTCTCGTCCTCAACGATAAACAGGTATGCCGCAAGTACACCCGGGAGCGGAAGTGCCGATGCCTTTGAAAAAAGAGCCAGTAAAAACATCAAAGAAGACAGGGCCAGGTATTTGCCGGAAAATCTTCCCGATGTTGCCTTTATGGCCTGCGTGTATCCATCTTTTTGTTCATTTCTTCTGTTTGTCCTGTAGAAATCCACAAACCAGAGAAAAGAGAGCAGGTAAAAGGTCATTGCCATCAGGTCCTTCCTGCTCGACACCCACGACACAACACCTGCTGTCAACGGATGTACGGCAAAGATCAGAGCGGACAACAGGGCGAGCGGGGCATCGTCAAACAGTTTCAGGAAGATTACGAAGACAAGTAGAACATTCGCTATCTCAAACAGAAGATTGCTCACGTGATAACCAAGGGGGGTCAATCCCCCTATAAAATAGTCGACCATATAACTGAGATCACGGACCGGATAATACTCGGTAAACTTATCGGTATAAACACTGTGCGGATCGAATATGTGCACAACGCTCTTTATGGAGAGGTGCATGATCCTCGGGTTGTTGGCGATCATCATTTCATCGTCCCAGTTGACAAAGCCGTCACGCAGGGAAATACCGTGTACCGCAACCACCGTAAGAACAAGCAGGACAATAAGCCATATATGTTTTTTGGCAGTATTATTGTTCATAAGATGTTCTATAATATATTCGGGTTAAGAAAGGAAGATCTCTATGGGTATTATTCTTTGATATCCAGGGTATAAATGATTTTCGCCTGACTGCCGGCCAGCACGGACTTGTCCGGCACGTCCTTTACCACGACCGTCCCGCTGTGCACCACGGCATACCTGCCGATCTTTACCCCGGGGATTACCATACAACCGCTTAAAACAAAGCTGTAGTCGCCAACCGTTAGCGGCATATGACGGTCCGGAAGGAATTGCTTCAGCGGATGATCGACATGGCTGCCTTTAAAATGAGTGAACAGCATTGTTCTGAACCCGATGGTTACATATTTTCCTATAGTCATGGTGTCGTATAGATCGAGCAGGGCATCGTCGTTTATGTAGGCACAGTCCCCTACGGTCAGGCCCGGGAAGGATGCTTTATGATAATTTTTAAACTGGACCTTTCCGATGAATACGTTTTTCCCGATCTTTGCCCCCAGCATCCTGAGATAATAAACCCGCAGCTGCGGCAATGGTATCCAGTTAAAAAAGAACACGGCAACAGAATAAAAGGCGTACTTGAACAGGCCTTTAAACCCGACCTGTTTTATTGCACCCATCAATAAAGAATTATTTTCAGAACCCTGATCCATGTATATTCATTGTATTAATTTGGCCTGATTGTCAACCACGTTAAAAATTCTGTTTTCTTACGGGGAAAATGTATTAGTAATTGCATAAAAGCGGCAACTATAATAGGAATGATGTCTATATGAATACCATACAAACCAATCTCAGCAGATTAAGGGAAGAAATAGCCGGCGCATGCATGGAATCGGGAAGGAATCCGAACGATATCAAACTTATCGCCGTATCGAAAACCATGAGCATCGATAAGATACAGGAAGCAATGGATGCCGGGCTTGATACGTTCGGAGAAAATTATGTCCAGGAGGCAGCAGACAAAATGGCCGTCTTACCTCCTTCACTCCACTGGCACTTCATCGGTAATATACAGAAGAACAAGGTCAAATACCTCGTCAAATCCTTTGAGCTTATCCACTCCGTGGGCAGCAGGGATGTTGCCGCTGAGATAGACAAGAGGGCCATGCAAAAGGGATACGTTCAGCCCGTGCTATTCGAGATCAATTCCGGCGACGAAACGAGCAAATCCGGCTTTTATGCCGTGCAGTTCCTCGATGCAGTCCAGTTCCTGAAGACGTTGAAGCACATACGGCCTTCGGGTCTCATGACCATGCCGCCGCCCATTGCAAACGAAATGCAATTATCGAAATATTTTTCAGGGTTACGGGAAATGAGGGACAAGATCCTCAAGCAAGGAATGTTCGGGCAGTCCTTCAAAGAGCTGTCCATGGGTATGTCTTCGGATTATAAAATTGCTATAAAAGAAGGTGCAACTATGATAAGGATAGGGACAGCCTTATTCGGTCCAAGGGGGTAATTATGGAAAAAACAATAAGCTTTATCGGTGCAGGAAAAATGGCAGAGGCGATTATATCGGGGTTGCTGTCATCCAAAAAACTGACTAATGCACAGATCATCATCAGCGACAAATATGACAAGCGGCGCATAGAGATAGAAGAGACCTATAACGTCAGGTCTACCCCGGATAATGCTGCATGTGTCAAAGAAGGCGACGTTGTTTTCATTGCCGTAAAACCACAGGACGTGGAGGGTGTCCTCGAGCAATGCAAGGGGAAGCTCGGGCAAAAATTGGTCGTCTCTATTGCAGCAGGCGTAGACATAGCTTTCATAGAAAGTATCCTTGATAAGCAAACAAGGATCATACGGGTCATGCCGAATATTTCCGTCACTGTGGGAGAAGGCATGAGCGTTATCATCAAGAATAACAGCGCCGATGCAACGGACATAAACCTGCTGAAGGAATTACTTTCGAGCGTCGGTGATGTAATAGAATTGAAGAATGAGGGACTGTTTCATGCGGTAACCGCTCTGAGCGGTTCGGGACCTGCTTATGTATTCATGTTCCTCGAGGCACTGTCGGATGCCGGGGTCAGGATGGGCCTGTCGAGGGAGATTTCCAACAGGCTCGCCATACAGACCGTCATAGGTGCGGGAAAGATGGCAAAGGAATCCGAACTCTCGTTTGCAACATTGAGGGAGGCTGTCACGTCTCCCGCTGGTACGACCGCAGAGGCACTGGCAGTACTCGAGTCAAAGAGCATAAGATCGGCGATCGTAGAGGCCGTCAAAGCGGCGACGCTGAAATCGAAAGAGATGAGCACCCGGTCATAAATGAACAAGAGGAAAAACAAAAAGGCGTTCGAACGGCCGTCATGGGACGAGTATTTTATTGAGATCGCAAAGGTCGTTTCATCGCGTTCCACCTGTATCAGGAGAAAGTACGGTGCTGTGATCGTCAAGGACAACGTGATCATCAGCACGGGCTACAACGGCTCGCCCAGGGGTATGATAAACTGCTCCGACATCAATACGTGCAAACGCAAGGAGCTCAATGTCCCTTCCGGCGAACGCTATGAACTGTGCGAGGCCGTGCACGCAGAGCAAAATGCTATCATAAACGGTACACTCGAGAGGATGAAGGACGCGACGATCTATATTGCAGGGAGCGAGGTCGAGGAGCCCGGGTTTGCCGACGGAAGGCCGTGCCTTCTCTGCAGGCGTATGATCCGGAACGCACAGATAAAAACGGTCATCTTCCTGTCAAAGGACGGCAGGATCAAGCGCACCAGCGATATCAGCACACTGGAAGACCCTGTTCCGGTATTCGGTCTGAAATAACCTGAAAGTCCAATAAGAAGAAGGTGTATTTATTTTTTGATCTCAGCGCGCCAAGCCTCAGAATACATAGCTTGCCTTGAGGAACACCTCTGAGTCGTCGATGACATTGCCGAATACCGTTCCGCTATCGCCGGCAAAAATGTATCCTCCGACAGCCATGGTTACGCTGTCATACGGCATCCAGTCAAGCTCCGGATAAAACATATAGCTTGTAAGGTTATGCTGGGCGAATTCCGTAATGATCGCCACCTGCGCTTTCAGCTTATCGTACAGGAAGCTCCGGTTCGCCATGAGACTCAGGTAGTTCTGGAGCTGATTGCCGATTTCGTAAAACTCTCCATGGAGGAACTGGATGTTTGCATAGGTACCGTCGTTAAACGTATAATCGGTCCCCAATACATACTTTACAAACGGCGAGGTTGCTATGTCGTACGATGACGCGGGATACGGCGTATTCAAAACATAACTGCTGAACCGGACCGGCTGCTGCGGGATATTGAAGGCGACCTCTCCCCATACGCCGTGATCACCAATCGAACCCGCGAAATCAGCGCCTATGATAGAAAGTCTCGGGAAATCGAGGTTCGCATTTGCTATAATATTGCTCCCGGATGTCGTGATGTTTGCGGAGCTCAGCTCGGGCAGTGTGTAGAACCCGTTATAATAGCTCAAGGAAACATCATAGCCGTACAATGCCTTCTTCGCAACCCTGAAGCCGTAACTCAAATCGCCGGGCATAGACTGTGGCGGCTCGGTCAGACCTATGTTGATCTGGTTAAGATGCAGCCATGACGGTATCGGTTCGGAAGGCATAAATGCAGTCACCCATTTGTCAGCAGGAAGAACAGAGGGAACAAAAATAGGTTCTATGACTCCGGTCAAAGAGATTTCATGCGGGAAATAATACTCTGCAACAAGCAAAGGCACCGGCAGTTTATTGTTGAAGGCAAAAGGGTCTTCAAGGTCATACGGGTTCACATTATTCGTAACATTCAGCTCGTCGGCAGTACCCCAGTTGAGTATCTGTTTGCCGACCTTGACATCGAGGTTCTCCAGTAAAAAGCTGTAAAATTCCACATACACTTGCCTGACGTCTACGTAGGTAGGCGGTTCGGAGCTATACTGCTGCAGCTGCGGTAAATAGGTGGTTGGCTGTGTTATGCCAAAGCCTCTGAACCACACCTCGCCGTATGCGTACATCTCGTGTATCCTTTTTGCAGCGGTCAGGGTTAGCCGGTACTCCTCCCTGCTGATGTCACCGCTGCCGGTCTCCGCCCTTGTATCCACCAGCAGACTGCCGGAGACAGGATTTTCCGCAAACGCAGGTTTCACTATTGATAAAAACAGTATCACCCCAAACAATACAATGAGGAAGCTACCACCTTCACCCAATCCCGGGATCCACCTTCTTAACGGTTTAAACGACTTAAACGGTTCAAACGGTTTAAACGATTCAAGAGACATCATAATGTTTTTCTTTTCATAATTTTTTGTTTTTGCATATCATTTCCGGGTTCCGTTAGCAACCAATTATTGTTTATAGAAACGCCTTTTTCGGATCGAACAGCCTCATGGTTATGAGCGTTTCGCGTGACGGATACTCTACGGGCTTTAAGGTGTTCGATATCCCGACGTCCCATCCCGTCTTTTCCTTTACGGCCCGTACATGGGCATCAATGTCCATACCCTTTTTATACGGGTACCGGGTAAAGACAAATTCGCCCTTGCCGTCTTTCTCGAATACCCCCATATCCGTTACCAGGGTACTGACCTTCCCGCCGGGGCCCGTTATATAAGACACCCTGTCAACAAAGCGCATCTGGTTCAACGGGCACACAACAATGGTTTCCTGTGCCCCCACGGTAACATCATTCCCGCCGCCGGACCCGACCAGGAATATACCGTCACCGACCCTCGTTGAATTGATATTGCAGGACCGGTCGACCTGGCCTGCTCCGATGATACCGATTGTTTTGTTTGAATATCCCCCGACCATCAAGCCGAGTGCATCGAATGCGCTGGTCAGCATTTTACACGTCGGTATATTCGCAAAATTAAAGATAAAAGGATTTCCGGGCCTCGGGTAATACCCGTAGAAGCCCACTTCTGCTATGAGCTCCACATCGACCTTCTCACTCTTCAGCTTCACAGCGGACAACCATGCTGCAATGTTTGAGTTTCCGATACCCGCAAGAACGGCGCGGTATGATTTGCCGCGAATTTTCTCTTCAAGGACAACGGATGCCATTGCTGTCATAAGCTCGTTTTTCGACGGCTGATCCGACGTGGATATGGTATCCTGAACATCCTTGATCTCATCGGCCCATGAAAGGGGTTTTGCCTTTCCTTTCAGGTACAGCTGTTTTTGACTGCCGAGCTTCTGAAGATACCCGTCATGGTCATGTACTCCCGTTATCCAGTTGTGGATCCATGTATCGAGGGTGTCTATGGATTTTGCCGCTTCCCTGAACCCGAGGATAAAATCATAGTCCTCGCTGTACCCGTCGAACTCGGAAAATCCGCTCTCCGCCATACCGCTCGGGTGCGAGCCGAATTCCATGGGGACAACCGCCTTTACAAGGTACGACGGCAGCTTTGAAAGGTGGGAGTACTTGCGAATAACGTCCTCATCTACGATATGCTCTGCCGAGAGGATGACTCCGTTACGGCTTGCATAAGCTCCATAGAACTCCTCCGCATAGGGAGGTGTGAATATCGCATGGCCTGATCTGTCCGCAACGAATGCATGATACAGGGAAATATCCGGATTCACGGCTTTGAGTGCTCCTATCTCTTTCGACGGCTCGAACGGCATCGGTATCCTCTTGAAACTGCCCGCGTTCTCTATCTCCATGGTACTGTCCATAATGGAGTTTACCGGTAAAAAACCGACCCCCATTGCACCGGCCATAAGCCTGAGCGTAAACGCAAGGATGCTCCAGTTCTCAATTTCCACCTGCTTGTTCAGATAGAGGTTCTGAACAACGATGTTCGGTGTCGGTGACGGATACGGGTCACCGGCGTACGTTGTTACGACCTTCTTCACCATACCCAGATGCATCATAACGATAATGTGGTTGATGGCGCCGAGAGTTATGATATCAAATCCCGGTTTCGACTTGTAGAACTGCCGTATCAATTCATAGGAAAGCCCGTACGGTATACTGTTTGTTATCCCTATATGGATGGCCATGCCCGGCTGTATAAACTTTCGTATTGCCTCGTCCGCACTCATGATCTTGTCCCTGCCATCTTCCCTTGGAAGACTGGAGAAGGATCCAAGTACATCTTTAACAGATTTTTCCATGCTGCTCCTTTATAATCATATTAACCTGACCGGCCTTTTCCCCGTATAACAGTCCTTCTGAAATATCTAACGTTTTTCCTGCATGAAGGTACGCCAGATATTCTCTACCTGTTGTTTTGTTTGCTCTCTGCCGTACGAATTATCGATAATAAAATCCGCTTTTTTTTGTTTTTCCTCAATAGGCATCTGGGCATGGATCCTTTCAAGAATGTGTTCATACGATATTTCCGGCGTCCTGCTCTGTATGCGTTTTATCTGTGCATCCATGCTGCAAACCACAACGATCACCGGCCTTAGCCAGTTGTCGGCACCTGATTCAAACAGCAGAGGCACATCGATAATCATGATGCCGTCTTTGTCTTTCCAGCGGTTGATTTCATCCCGGATTTTTTCAAACACATAGGGGTGGATAAGCTGTTCAAGCCATCTTCTTTCTGTTGCATCTTTGAATACGATCCCGGCTATCTTTAGCCGGTCGGGTTCAAGGTTGTTACTCAATATACCCTTGCCGTACCTCTTCAAAACCTGTTCATACCCGTTCATTCCTCTTGATAAATAAGACCTTGCAAGGGCATCGGAATCAACAATAACAGCACCAAGCGATTCAAACATACCGGCAACAGTAGATTTGCCTGTACCGATTCCCCCTGTCAACCCAACAATTTTCATGGCAAGAACTTATGTTAAATTGACATATATGTCAAGAAGAAAGTAGTGAGGAATAAGTAGCGAGAAGCGAGGGCACGAGGGGAAGGAGCGAGGAAAAAAGGGTCAAGGGGACGAGGAGTCAAGAAGAAAGTAGTGAGGGGTGCGGAGAAAGTAGTGAGGAAATAGTAGCTAGGGGTGAGGGAAAAGAAGCAAGAAGAAAGGAGCGAGGAATGCATAGCGAGAACCTCAATACCCGCTGCTCATCCCTCGCTACCACACTTCCTACATATTGTACCCTTCTTCACCGTGCTGCGTGATATCAAGGCCCATGACCTCTTCCTCCTGCGTGACCCTCAGACCCATGGTAGCACCGAGTACCTTCAGCAGTACGAATGTTACAACGAAGCCGTATACTATGGTCGCTAGGACCGCTATCAACTGAACAAGTAATAATTTAGGATTGCCGTAAAACAAGCCGTTTGCACCGCCTGCATTAATAGCAATACTTGCAAAAAGTCCCGTGGCAAGTGCTCCAAACGTACCGCCGACTCCATGCACCCCAACAACGTCGAGTGCA
>DAHXOM010000016.1 GCA_027364825.1 bacterium
CAACGATTCAATATTAAATATTCAAAATTTAACTTTTAAAACTTAGATCGAACAGCTATCCTCTACAGTCTGGTAATGCCATCGTCTATTTCTCGCCGGTATATATGGTCGCTATGCCGTGTGTCAGGTTTGTATTTTTTATGTTCTTAAACCCTGCCGATGCGAGCATACTGCTGAAAGTCCCGGGATCCGGGAATGCTTCAACAGAACTCTTCAAGTAGGTGTATGCCTTTGTTCTTGAGATAAGATTGCCGAGTGACGGCAGTATCCTGTCAAAATAGACCTTGTATACCTTTCCGAAAAGCCCCTTCGGCATAGAAAATTCGAGTATCGCTATCCGGCCGTGCGGTCTCAGTACCCTGTAAAATTCTTTTATACCGCTTTCCCTTGGATAGATGTTCCTTATGCCGAAGGCGCAGCTGACAAGATCAAAGGTGTTTTCCCGGAAGGGGAGGGACAATCCGGAACCGTTTATCAGACTTAACCCTGCATCTTTGAGCCCGGCCTTTTTTAGCATTTCCATGCTTATATCGACTCCATAAACAGGGAGCACTTTCCGGGCATGCCTATAGGCAATAGCCATGTCCCCTGTTCCTGTAGATACATCGAGGATGGTTTTTACCTGCGGAGTCAGGCTCAGTTTTACAACCCTGTTTCTCCATCGCACATCGGTGTATCCGGACAGGATATGGTTTAACAGATCATACCGCCCTGATATGAGATCAAACATCCCTGCTATATCGTGTTCCGTGGGTTCCATGTTCGCTCTTTTTAAAAAGGGGTAATAGGATGATCCGAATAGAACGGCATACCGTGAACTGCATAGTATACCCCCGTGGTATGCTTCGTGGGCGGCTTCTCTATCCATGTCAAGAATAAAAGGCTGTGCATTTGTGCTGCGATCCCGTTTAGCATAAACAGTTTTGTGCCGTTCGTAATGAGGAACAGACTGTTACCCTACTTTTCAGTACAGCCCCATCCTCTTTGCAATAATCTCCTTCATAATCTCCGTCGTGCCTGCCCCGATGGTGAACATCCTCGCGTCCCGGTAAGCCCTTGCAACCGGGTATTCTTCCATATACCCGTATCCGCCGAATACCTGGATCGCATCATAGGTTACCCTGTTTGCCACCTCACAGGAATAAAGCTTTGCCATGGAAATCTCTTTTGTGGCATCTTCGCCCTGATCGAGCAGCCATGCACCGTTGTAAGCGAGTTGTCTTGCAGCCTCGAGCTGGGTTGCCATATCGACCATTTTATGCGCTATTGCCTGGTGCTGTGATATGGGTTTGCCGAAGGTCATCCTTTCCTTGGAATAGCTTACAGCATCCTCGAGTGCGACCTGTGCAAGTGCTATGACGCCGACAGACCCCATAATCCTCTCTGTCTGAAATCCTTCCATAATATAATAAAACCCCTTGTTTACCTCTCCAACGACCATATTCTCCGGTACGAAGCAATCATCGAAAAACAGCTCTGCCGTGTGTGATGTGTGGTGTCCGAGTTTCTTCAGTTTCCTGCCCACGGTAAAGCCCTTTGTTT
Organism: bacterium; assembly: GCA_027364825.1. Lineage (GTDB taxonomy): Bacteria > JAMCPX01 > JAMCPX01 > JAMCPX01 > JAMCPX01 > JAJYLM01. The sequence continues at coordinate 1,543 of DAHXOM010000016.1, forward strand.
TGGTATCAAGCAAGAACAGGGTAATGCCCTTATGGTCTTTGGTGGAGTCTGTTTTTGCCGCAACGATAATATAATCCGCCCATGTGCCGTTCGTGATGAAGATCTTTGAGCCGTTGAGTATATAGCCGCCCTCTGTTTTCTTTGCAGTGCTCCGTATCCTTGCGACATCTGAACCGGCGTTGGGTTCTGTATAGCCTATTGCAAAAACAGCTTCGCCTTTTATCATCTTTGTCAGATATTTCGTTTTTTGCTCTTCTGTGCCATGCTTGAACAGCACCGGAGTTGCCATATCTGTATCAACCATTACATCAAGACACAGACCCGGCATCCTTGACCTGTACAGTTCCTCGTAGAATACAATGTCATAAAAGATGTCCAGTCCCATGCCCCCGTATTTTTCAGGGTAGCGTATGCCGAGGAAATTCATATCAGCCAGTGTTTTGAACAATGTCTTTGGATAATCCTCTGCCTCTTCCCATTCGTTTGCATGCGGCAGAAGGTTCTTGGTCACGAAATCCCTTACGCTTTTTCTGAACATGTCGTGTTCTTCTGTAAAGAAGTGTTGTTTCATACATCCTCCGATAAATATATTTTGCTTGGTTTACTCCATCAGGAAGGGCAGGCTTTGCCTTTTCTTCCTGACAAAGATTTTTTCACCCCGTTAGAAAGTCTCACCATTTTCAGCCAGAGGACTGATCCGCCTTTGGCGGAATGGTGGGGAAAATATAATAATTTTTAAATTCCATATAGAAAGGGCGTAGTTTAAAGCCACGTTCTTTCTAACGGGGTTTACTATATTAGCCTTGTAATAAATGGCAAGACTTTCTGCCGTTTTAGAATCTAACCTGAAAGAAAACAACCTCCCCATGAAGAATTTGCTGCTTTGAAAAAAAGCTTCTAACGGGGTGAATGTTACCTTTTATGTAAAATTACAAGGAATCTTACACCCGCATGGCAATCGCCATTACATAGACCTGCTTTATACCTGCATGCCTGAGAACGCCGGTGCATGCGTTCACTGTGGCACCTGTTGTAATAACATCGTCGATAAGCAAAACCCTTTTCCCTTTGAGCGATACACGGTCGGTAACCCTATACGCGTCTTTGACATTCTCATGCCGTTTTTCAGCACTGAGCCTTGACTGGGGTGGTGTTTCTTTTACCTTTTCAAGTACCTGGGAATATATTGGCAATGATAATTTTTTCGACAGCACCGCGGCAAGCAGCTGTGTCTGATTGTACGACCTGTGTTTTAGCCTGCGAATTGATAAGGGCACCGGCAGAATGGCGTTAATGCCCTCTGCTGAAAAATGCGTCTTGTAGAGCTTGATCAGCTCGTCCGAAAAAAACGATGACAGGTTTACCCGGTCCCCGAACTTAAACCTCTGAATAAGCTTTGCCGCTGCTCCGTTATACTCAAATGCAGCCCTCGACATGACGAATTTATTCTTATCTTTGATACAATCATAGCAGATGTGCGATATCCCTGTGTCCGAGGTAAAAGGCTTGCCGCACTTTATACAGAACGGCGCTTTTATAACGTTGAATTCATGCACGCACTGCGGACAGATTTCGGCATTTGCAGTCGCTTTGCCGCAGACAATGCAGGCACTGGGAAAGAATATGCCAGATACCGGTTTTAGTTTATTTAAAATGGACATTTTGAGTTCATGGCTTTTGCAGGTATATAAAAAATTCCTGATTGCCCTTTGTTCCCTTTATATCCGAGGGGACAACCTTAATCACGTTGAATCCGAGTTTTTTCGATGCATCTTCTATCTTTGCAATAGCCTTCGCATGTTTTTCGTCTGACCTTACAATGCCTCCCCTTTCAACCTCTGCCTGTTCGAGTTCGAATTGCGGTTTTATGAGTGCAAGTACAACGCCCTGGTTTTTGAGGCATAGAAAGACGTTGGGGAGTATAAGCTCCAGGGAGATAAATGATACATCGATAGTAGCGATATCTATCATAGATGAAAGCGACTTTGGTTCAAAGTGTCTGAAGTTTAAGCCTTCCATCAGAACAACCCTTGTATTCTGCCTGAGCTTGTAGTCCAGCAATCCATAGCCCACATCGATGGCAAAAACCTTCTCAGCCCCATGCTGGAGCAGGCAATCGGTAAACCCGCCTGTAGATGATCCGATATCCATTGCTACCTTTGATGTTACATCGATACCAAGCGTCCCGAGAGCACCATCCAGCTTAAGTCCGCCCCTGCTCACATAGCTGACGGACGGAAGGTTCAGGGACATGTCATCCGTTGGCTGGACCTGGTATCCGGGCTTATATATGACAATGCCTTTTACCTGTACCTTTCCCTCCATGATATATGCAGCTGCAAGGTTGATGTTTTCAACCAGTCCTTTTTCAACAAGCATTTGATCGAGCCTTTGTTTCATGGTCTAAGATAAGAGGATTAATTGAATGTCCATTACGTTTGTGCCGGTGGCGCCTGTTTTTAAAAGGGTACCTGCCGCTTCAAGTGCGGTATATGAGTCATTATTGAGAAGGTATTTATTCGGTTCCATGCCGGATGCTTTTATACGATCTATTGTAGTTTTGTCAACAACGGCACCGGCTGCGTCGGTTGGACCGTCTGTACCATCGGTTCCGGCAGACAACATACTGATGCCCTTTTTACCCTGAATGTCCATTGCAAAGGCTAACGCAAGTTCCTGGCTCCTGCCGCCTTTGCCGGTCCCCCGGACCGTAACCGTTGTTTCCCCGCTGCTGATGATGCAGACCTTCTGACCGTTCCTCTTCCGGTTGTGTGCCATCTCATCAGCTATTGCGGCGAGCACATGCCCGGCCTCTCTTGCTTCACCATGCAGGCTTGTGGTGAGGACAACCGGTTTTATACCAAGCATGAATGCCCCGGTTTTACATGCGTTAACCGCCTTCCTGTTGTCTGCAATGATAATATTCCTTACCGGTGACCGGGTGGAACGGTTGTAACGGGTACGTGTTTTTTGCTCAAGCCTTTTGAGTACTGCTTGCGGGATTTTATCCCTTATGCGGTAGTGTTCGAGTATATCCAGTGCCTGCCGGGGTCTGGACGTGTCAAGAACGGTCGGTCCTGAGCCTATACTTTCGAGGCTGTTGCCTATGACATCCGAGATGATCAGGGTTACTATTTGTGCGGGATAAAATATACCCGCAAGCCTGCCCCCTTTTATCAGGGAGAGTTGTTTGCGTACCGTGTTTAACTCATCAATTCGCGCACCTGATTTTAAAAGGAGTGAGGTGGTCTTTATTTTATCTTTTATCGAAATGCCGTCCGGCGCAACCAGCAAAGAAGACGCCCCGCCTGACAGTAACAGAATGACAAGGGTATGCATGTCGACACCCGAGGATAGTGACAATAACTGCCTTGTTGCTCTAACCCCGTTTATGTCCGGCAGCGGGTGAGACGCCTCAACAACCTCTATATGTTTTAAATGCCCGCCATAGCCGTATTTTGTAATTACCATACCTTTATGGATACGCGCGCCGAGAATTTCATCAAGTGCCCTTGCCATATCAAAAGATGCCTTGCCGGCGCCGATTACTATAATCCTGTTGAAAAAACCGGAGCTGTATTTTTTACCAGAAATCAAGATATCGCCATGACTTAGTCTTACAACAGATTTTACGCTCTCATAGCCTTTTACAGCACTGAGACCTGCAGAGAATATTTTATTTAATATCCGTGAATTATCCGAAGACATTTACAATAATAGTTGTGGAGCATCGTGCCGGAATGACAGGATGGCCTACACAAAGGGGTTCGCTTTGATCTCTTCCATGGTCCAGCTGAATATCTCTATAGCGATCTGTTTTGCAGCCTCTCCGTTGCCGCTTACAACCGCTTCGTACATCCTTTTGTGATTACTATAAACAAGTTCCTGATGCAGGGGCGATTTGTAAATTTCTTTCCTCACATCCTGGAGATGATTTGAATCCATCTTGATAAGGGTATACAGGATGTGGACGAAAACATCGTTCTGCGTTGCCCGTGCCATTGCAAGGTGGAATTCATTGTCGGCCTTATACCACTTGTCGAGGTCGCCGGAATCGGCATTCCTTTTCATGGCTTCAAGGCATTCCGCGAGTTCTTTTATGTTCTGCGGTGTAGCCCTTTTGGCAGCGGTATAAACAATCTGAGCATCGAGTGATTTTCTTACCTCAAACAGCTCATACGCCCTGTGTGCACTGCTGTTTAAGAATGTGGTCAGCGGTCCCTGGAGCTCACTCGAAGCGAGCGGTTTTATAAATATGCCTTTTCTCCGTATGATTTCTATCAGCCCCATTGCATCCAATATGTTGAGAGCTTCTCTCAGCGTTGCCCTGCTGACGCCGAAGTTGTTTGCAAGCTCCCGTTCAACCGGCAATTGTTCTCCCGGCTTTAATAAGCCGGAATAGATGAGATCCCGGATCTGGGCAACTATCTCACTGGATACCTTGATAGGATGAATGGGTTTATACAGTGTCATTTTATTACTGTTCCTTCCTCGCGTACCTTTTGCTTGAGCAATTGGAAATATTTTCCCACCACCGGCCTTATGCGGTCAGGTTCCTTTGTTGCAATTGTTTCAGAAAACTCTTCCATAATCGACATATATACCTTTCTGTCTGCAGGACTTGAAATAATCTCATCCCTTACAGCCTGTATAACCTCCATAAAAAGGCCCTTCATATTGGTAATGGTTTGATAAAAAAAGATGTTGCCCGATAGCCGTATCAGAAGGATGAAAAGCTCAAGCTCAAACCACGTACCCTTCATGCCGTTGGTAATGCATGATTGTATCCTCCGAACAGTAATTTTTATGGTTTTTATATCGTCTTCCGTTATTCTTTCTATAATAAGGGGAATTGATGCAGTGAGCATGAGTTCTATAAATTCGATAAGTTCTATGGTCCTGTTGCTGTATGGATTACTGTTTATGCTTGTTTGATAGGTATTTTCCTTTCTGGTATTTGAACCGCAGACGAAAATCCCGTCCCTGTGCCGTACCTCCAGAATACCCATTGTTTTCAGTATGCTTATGGCTTCCCTTACAGAAGAGCGGCTTATCCCGAATTCAAGAGCAAGCTTTCTTTCAGGAGGAAGTTTTGAGCCCGCGGGTAATTTGCCTTCGATGAACTGTGTTTTAATATAATCTACGATATTGCTGGTTACTTTTTCAGATTTTACAGCTTTTATCATAAGGAAATATAATTAACACGTATCATCTCAAATAGCAAAGATATCATCGTATAATCTGAGATCGTATGCCTTTGTGTAGCTGTCCTTTGCAAGGTGGAGAAGACCTATAAGTCCGGCATCATCCCCGAGTGTGCTCCTGTTATAAACAATCCCGTTTAAGGGAAGAGAATATGCACGGGCATTGAGCGTTGATTCTACTGCAGGCAGGAAGAATTTTAATGCCTTGCTGACTTCACCGGTAAAGATAATAGCTTCGGGACTTATAACATTGATAATTGTTGTCAGTGCAATGCCGAGGTAATTACCCATCCTGTAGAACGAATCAAGTGCCGCTGTGTCCGATTTTTGGGCAAGTTTATAAATATCCTCTATTGTAATTTTGTTTTGAGAACGGATCTTCTTATATTTATTAAAG
>DAHXOM010000023.1 GCA_027364825.1 bacterium
CCGGTAAGAAATTCAGGTGACTCTGCGTCCCCTTCAGATATCCGACACCATACAGCTTACCGGAGCCTACAGCTATCCTGGACTGCAACAAATGGTAACCGGAGCCGAGGGGATCTTTATAGGGATCGACAAATGCGACAAGCCTTGCCTTCTGGTACCCTTTCATAAAATGCCAGCCCAGCGGCATGATTGTTATGAAAGCTATAAAAAACAGCAGGAATGTCCTCAGCTTTACACCGGCAAAAAGTATCATGGATGCCCCGATAAGCAGTATGATAATGGCTGTTCCAAGGTCAGGTTGCTTCATGATCAACACGAATGGGATCAGTGCATACAGCAGGGGCAGTATGAGGGGTCTCAGGGAGTAACCATTTTCAAACCAATGTTCATCAAAATAATTTGCAAGCACCAGCACTATGGAAAATTTTGCAAGTTCGGAAGGCTGAAACGAAAAGAACCCGAGGGACAGCCATCTTTGAGCACCATAAGCGCTTCTGCCCTTTACAATCGTTATTAAGATCAAAAGAATCGTGGCTATATAAAGGACCAACGAGAGTTTTTGCAGCATCCTGTAATCCACGTATGTGAATAAAAACATGGCTATTACCCCGAAACCGAACCAGATTAACTGTTTTGAGAAAAGAGATGATACCCCGCGCGCACCCATGGTTGCGCTGTAAAGGTTTACCAGGGACACAGCGATCAACAATACCAGCGGTAAAATGAGGTTGTAATCAAGCAATGGAGTGTTTCGCTTCATGGTGTTTTATCTCCGTGCAAATAGAAATTCATCATATTCCTCGCGATCGGCGCACTCGCAAATCCTCCATGCCCTCCATGTTCAACAAGCACGACAACCGATATGCGGGGTGCATCATACGGGGCAAATGCCACGAACCATGCATTGTCCCTGTATATCAACGGTATCTTTGATTCCGGCATATTTTTGAATGTGCTCTCCTGTACAACCTGTGCCGTCCCTGTTTTACCGGCAACCTGAATGTCCTTGAGCCTTGCGCCGGGTGCAGTGCCGCCTTGCTCATTAACAACCCCCAGGAGACCTTCCCTCACGACATCAAGTATTTTCTTGCTCACTCCTAAATCCGATACGATGTAATCCTGAGTCGTGGCCGTGGGGTAAAACAGCAGGTGGGGTTTCATGACGTCCCCGCCGTTTGCTATTGCAGAGTATGCAACAAGCAATTGCAGGGGGGTCACCAGATCATAGCCCTGTCCTATCGCAATCGGCGGTGTATCACCGGGATACCATGGTTCATGAAACGCTTCTTCCTTCCACCGGGAAGTCGGCACAAGCCCTGCCTTTTCCGAAGGCAGGTCAATGCCGGTTGCCCTGCCGAATCCGAGCAGCCTTGCGTACTTTGCTATTGTATCAACGCCGAGTAATGTCCCGAGTCTGTAAAAATACGTATCGCACGACTGTACGATAGCCTTATGCATATTGACGATACCGTGTCCGCCCTTCTTCCAGTCATGGTATACCCTGTTCCCAACAACAAAATATCCCGGATCGGATATCGTTGTGCCAGGCTCTATGACATGCTCGTTCAGGCCTGCTATGGCAAGTACAGGTTTATAGGTCGATCCCGGTGCAAACATCCCCTGGATACACTTATTCTCGAGAGGATGATAGGGATCATTTATCACACTGTTCCACTGGAGAGGGGTCAAATGCGATGAAAAATCATTGATATCATAGGACGGCTCACTGACCATGGCAAGAATAGCACCGGTGGTCGGATCCATTGCAACAGCACACCCTATATATCCCTGCATCAGCTTTGAAGTATAGTCCTGAAGTTTTGCATCTACCGTCAAGGTCAGGGAGGTACCCTGAACAGGGTCTATATACGTATACGTCTTTATTTCTTTCCCTGTCGCATCGACGAGTTTTACAATAGCTCCATCCTTGCCGCGAAGTTCGTGATCGTACCTCTTCTCTATGCCGTATTTCCCTATAAAATCCCCGCTCACGTACGTTTGCCGGACAGATTTATTAAGACTTTCGAGTTCCTGATCGCTTACCTCCCGTACATAACCGAGAATATGAGACATATCCAGACCGTCCGTATATAACCTCTTTGTCTGCCACTGGACTGTTGTGCCGGGTAAAAAGGGCTTATTGGCAAGTATCCGGGAAACCTGGTCCCATGAAAGATATGAATTGATCAGTACCGGTGAATAAGAAAACCCGTCCCATGATGATAATTTTGTATTTATGTCGTTGACCGGCATATCTAATATTTTAGACAAAGCTGCCTGTTCTGTATCCTTAAATTCAGGCGGTGTGATGTACAGGGAATAGCTGACACTGTTATCCGCAAGCAATCCGCCGTTCCGGTCATAGATATTGCCGCGCGGTGCTATGATATCGATCCTGCGGAGATGGTTGTTTTGGGAATAAAACTCGAGCTGTGAACCCATGTAAATCTGCAGATACCATAATCTTAAAA
>DAHXOM010000024.1 GCA_027364825.1 bacterium
ATATTATCCCCACTATTTATGGTGGGGCTTTCTAACGGGGTAAAGGGGAAACAGGGAAAGGCAGGGCTTGCCCTGCCTTTCCGAAAATATAAGAACAAAACAAGTTCCATAAAACCAATAAAAGGAGAAAAAAGTATGAAAAGAATCACTCTCACTGTAATAACATCTTTGATAATGCTTGGATTTGCAGTATCTTCACAAGCGGGTTATGCGGGCGGTTCAAGACAAACAATGGAAAGCGGAGGGAATGTATGGTCTATCGCCCCCAAGCTTATAGTTTTCTTTCCCAACAGCAGCAACCCTGGTCTGAATAATTACGGCCCGGGCATTGGTATTGGAGTTGACGGACGTTACAATTTTATCAAGTATTTTGCTGTAGCGGGAGAACTCGATTATATCGGCGCCTCGAGTGCCACTATAAATGGCTCCACTGCAAGTTTTAGTAATTTTGCCGTCAAAGTGGATGCCCTTGGTACAATTCCTTTAAATAGAATAACACCATTCTTTGGACTTGGCCTGGTATACAATAACCCGAGTGTTTCATTTAGTGGTGGAGGTTATTCAAACTCTCTGAGTGGAAGCGGTATTGGGTTAGAACTTGTAGGAGGAGCAGACTTTTTAGTAACAAAGAGGGGAGCAGTCACTGCTGAAATCTCAATCCCCATCAGCCAGAGTGCAACATTCAATGGCAGCAGTACCAATGTCGATGTTGGTGTTTACGAACTTATGGCAGGATACAGGTTTCTTTTTTAACATAACATCTTAGCCTCTTGCTCATTATAAGAAGGCGTGCGCTCTGCACGCCTTCTTATTTTGGTTAACACCTGCCCCTGTTTTTAACAACAAAACCCCATCTGTGACCAATCTGTGACTTCTTGTGTGGTAAAGGATGAGTCATTGTTCTCCATGACTCATCCATGAGAGGGGTAAGGGATAGAGAATGAAGTTATACTTATGAATCCATACAGAAAGGAGAATTGTATGAAAAACGGAAAGATAAAAAAAGCAAGTAACTTCGGTATGTGGCTCATCCTTGCCCTGTTCCTGGCGGCGGGATGCAGCAATAAGAGCAATTCAAACGGCAGCACACCCCCTGCCCTGCCGGTAATCCACAGTCTAAGCATCCAGGGGTTACCCGCACATCCGGGCAGCACAATCACGGCAACCGTGAATGCAACCAGTCCGGCAAGCCTTGCGCTGACCTATACATGGACAGTCTCCAGCAATTGGTCCATCAACAGCGGCGCAAACCAGTCGACAGCAAGCATCACAGCACCCGATACGTACAGTGCGGCAGGTACTGTCACGGTAATAGTGTCCGACACCAAGGGCGGCTCTGTTACCGGTACGTCGTCATTAAGCACGGAAGGCAACAGCTCCCCGGTCGTCAACAGTATTTCGGTATCAGCCAATCCTGTATTCACGGATACTACAATCACTGCAACGGTGAGTGCATCGGACCCGGACGGAGACACACTCGGCTATACATGGACAGCCACAACAGGCTGGACTATTGCCGGTTATGGAGCAACGGCAACTGTCACAGCGCCCTCTGCGCATAGTGCGGCAGGCCATATTACGGTAACAGTCAGTGACGGGCAGGGTGCCTCTGCAAACAGTTCCATTGCCATCAACACAATAACGGACAGCGCACCGGTGATAACCAGTGTCATCGTGTCACCGCAGCCGGTCACCACAACAGCTGACCTTACGTGTACAGCGTATGACCCTGACGGAGACAGCCTGCTGACCTATACCTGGAACATAGAAGGTATAAACATCACCACAGGCAGTAATGCCGCATGGCAGACACCCGGTATATCCGGCAATTACAGTGCAGTGGTCAGTGTGAGCGATAGCTACGGCTCAACTTCAACGCAGGGCACCTCCATCAGTGTGACCAGCCAGAGCCCCTGGCCCAAGTTCAGAAACAATGCCCAATCAACCGGGCTCAGTGCCATCAGTGCGACACCCACGACCGGCGCTCTCGAGTGGAGCTATACGACAGAGAGCTATGTTTATTCCCCGGTAATCGCTGCTGACGGTACTATCTATGTGGCATCTGATAATGGCTATGCGACTCAGGGTTATCTTTATGCCATACATCCTAATGGAGGATTTGATTGGAGTGATCAGACATACCTATGGACTAATCCGTGTCCTCTCATAGGAGCAGACGGAACAGTTTATCTACAATACGATGGGGTTTTTTACGCTCTGAATCCTACAGGAACTACAAAATGGAGTTTGAGTATTAGTAACTGGGGATCATCTGCCCCGGCAATGGGTGCAGATGGCACCATCTATATGGATTTTGGCGACTATAGCCTTTACGCAATATCAACCACAACAAATGGAAGCATGGTCAATTGGACATATCCAATAGGTAATAGCGGTAATCTGATATTCTCAACGCCGGCAATCGGCGCGGATGGCACAATCTATGTAGGTTCTTTAAACCACTACCTTTATGCAATCAACCCGAATGGGGGACTGACATGGTCATACCCAACCAACGGTGAGATAGATTCCTCCCCAGCTATAGGTACAGATGGAACTATCTATGTCGGGTCGTATGATGGGCATCTCTATGCGATCAATCCTGATGGCGCTCTCAAATGGTCATCCACAGTTTCCAGCACAATATACTCCTCTCCAGCCATAGGATCGAATGGCACAATCTATATAGGAACATGGAGTGGGTATCTGTATGCATTAAATCCTACCAACGGTACCGTCATATGGAACACCTCTTTAGGAGGCCCGGTTGAGTTCTCCACACCTGCTATCGGAGCAGATGGTACAATCTATGTTGGAACAGAGGGAGGAATTTTCTATGCAATATATCCCGACGGCACAGTCAAATGGAGCTATCCAACAGGCGGGGCCATCGAGTCGTCCCCGGCAATCGGATCGGACGGCACGGTTTATGTAGGGTCAAATGACGGCCATCTCTACGCGATACACTGAGATGTGTTAGGTAGTTCCAGAGCTAGAGAGGTTAAGAGTTGTGGAGTTAAAGCACAGGCGGGGCTTTGCCCCGCCTGTTTTTTGCGCACCCTCGTCCCCTTTTTACAAAAATTCCCCATCTGTGACCAATCTGTGACTTTTCGTGTGGTATACGGTGGGCATTCTGAAAGACAAAGGAGGAAAAATGAAACTTATAAAAAGTAAGATTTTGCTATTCGGTTTGGCTGCCCTGTTTACCATGGCAGGATGCAGCGGTACAAGCGGTAAAAATGGGGCAACGGGTGCAACAGGCCCGGCAGGTTCAACAGGTCCCGCAGGTCCAACACTGCCTTCGGTATCATGGGTAAGCCCTACACCGGGGAATAGTACTACTGCATTGGATGTAGTAATACGAACAGCCTTTACAAAGGCAATGAACCCTGCAAGCATCAGTACGACAACCTTTATTGTATCAACACAGGGTATTCCGGTTACAGGGACAATATCCTACAACTCAGGCTCACAAACAGCATATTTTAATCCATCGAATACACTTGCTTCATTTGCCGTTTACACGGTAACCCTGACAACAGGCGTACAGGATACTAAGGGCAATGGCCTTGCTCAGAATTACACATGGTCTTTCGATACAAGCGCATCACTGACTCCTGAACATTTGTATGTAGCAAATGGGGGTGCTAATATCAGTGTCTATAATAATGCAAGTGTTGCAAATGGAAATATTTTTCCGGATAGAAATATTTCAGGCGCTTCCACTGGATTATCCTCTCCGGATGGTATATGGTATGATTCATCTTCTGATAGGCTCTATATATCTAACCAAAGTAACAGCTCCATAACTGTCTATAACAATGCAAGCACAGCAACCGGGAATATTGCACCTTTACGTACCATAACAGGGGCTAGCACCGGTTTAAATTACCCGATCGGGATCTGGTATGAACCATCATTTGATACACTTTATGTAGCTAACTATAATGGCAACTCCATAACTGTCTATAATAATGCAAGCACAGCAACCGGGAATATTGCACCTTCCCGCACCATAACAGGTGCTAACACTAATTTAAATGGACCAGAAGATGTATGGTTAGATTCTGTATCTAATACACTATATGTAGCAAACGGTGCCAGCAACTCCATAACTGTCTATAATAATGCAAGCACAGCAACCGGGAATATTGCACCTTCCCGCACCATAATAGGAGCTAACACAGGTTTATCACTCCCGTATTATATGTGGCTTGACCTTGGGCAGTGAGGATTAGAAAACTGTAGGCTTAAATGTTAGAGGCGGGGCTTTGCCCCGCCTTTTTTTTGCGCCTCTTTGCCACGTATGAAGGTATTGACAATTCATCAAAATCAATAAAAAATAGGTGCCGGTAAGCAAAATATGCCTGATCTAAAAAAGGAGGCACTATGTTAGATATCTACATGGATTCAAAAAAGACCGCGCTGATGAATGAGACAAGAGACTTCGTAAAATCCGTTCCCAAAAAACTGCTCATGGACATGGATGAAAATAAGGTCATATATCCGGCAGAGTATGTCCGTGAGGCGGCAAAAAGAAAGCTTCTCGGTTTGAGGTTCTCACCGGAATTCGGAGGCCGGGGACTTGCATGGGAGGACGAGATAATAGCCCTCGAAGAGGTAGGCATGCTGGGAACATCGCTCGCCTGCCTGTACTCGCTGGTCAGTATTGTCGGCGAGGCCATCCAGACATTCGGCAGCGATGCACAACGGAAAAAATATCTGAAACCGCTCCTTGAAGGCAAGCTCTTCTGTGCCGAGGCACTCACAGAACCCCGCGGGTGATCTGATTTCTTCGGTGCTACAACAACCGCAAAAAAAGACGGCAACTACTACATCCTGAACGGGCAGAAGAGGTTTGTTGTGGGTGCGGAAGGCGCCGACATCTTCCTTGTGTACGCAAAAACCGATGAAAAGGGAAAACCGCAGACATCCCTGAGTGTCTTTGTTGTCGAACGGGACATGGGTGTTGAGGTGAAGCATGTGTACGGACTCCTCGGGACACGGGGAGGTGGAGCGGGAAGGATCATATTCAAAAATGCAAAGGTACCTGCAGAAAACCTCATAGGCGCGGAAGGCGCCGGTGGACTCATCTTCAACCAGATGATGATCCCGGAAAGAATGACCTCTGCTGCCGGGGCACTGGGAGGTGCACGGGAACTGTTGAAGATTGCAGCAAGGTATTCTGACAGAAGAAAGGCGTTCGGTCAGAAAATAAGGTCGTTCCAGGGTGTGAGTTTCAAGGTCGCCGACAGTATCATGGATATCGATGCCGCAAGTGCCCTTGTTCATGCGTCTGCAAAATCCGTTGACGCGTACGGCAGCACCGGCATGACAAGACGGCTTGTTTCCGAGGCAAAACGGTATGCAACAGAGATGGCATGGAGGGTCACCAACAGCGCAATGCAGATCCTCGGGGGCATCGGTTACACGAACATCTACCCGGTTGAGCGTGCTCTCAGGGACGCACGGCTCGCCATGATATGGACAGGCACGAGTGAGATCATGAATCTGATAATCCAGCACGAATATTACAAAGAGGTACTCGGCGAGAAAGCCTCGATAATGGACCTTGAGGCGGATGCGCCAGAGGCGGACAAAGAAGAAGAAAAGATCTACGAGTAACCGAAGGGAGAAATTATGAATAAGGCGTCTCATGCAGCCATAGCTTTGGCATTCTTTCTGATAATGACAGCGGGGTGCGGCAGTTCATCATCCGGGGTGAAATCATATAAACTCGGGACATTCAATGTACAGGTTGGCGGTACAAACCTGTCTGT